>NZ_MKTM01000019.1:0-113056 GCF_001898245.1 Flavobacterium sp. 40-81 | reverse complement strand
AGTTTAATGATGAAAACACCTAATTTTATACATGAAAAAACCAGCCAGGTAAGCCTGACTGGTTAATATATTTTTATTCTAAAATCTGTCAACCTATTTTAGGACGACTCATTTATAATTAGTTATTATTGTAATAATGACAATGGGCATTAATAAAGCAGCCGGGGCATTTCGGGTTGGTAGGCCGGCAGATCTCCCTTCCTAAAAAAGAGATACACATGCCAACATCTTCCCATAGCGTCCTGGGGAACAGCTGCATGAGCAGTTTTTCGGCTTTATTGCCGTCTTTTGTAGCAGGAATAAGCCCGATTCTCGGGGCAACTCTCAGTACATGCAGGTCCACAACAATACCAACAGCCGGTTTTACAAAGGATTCTTTCATGATCACATTGGCCGATTTTCTTCCGATACCTTTCAACTGGGTCAGGGTTTCCATTGTAAGCGGAATGTCTTTATCAGTTTTAATGAGTTGTGCCGTTTCCAGTATCCATGCGGATTTCATCTGGAAATGCCTGACACCGCTGATATATGGAAATAAATCGTCATGAGTGGTATCCTGAAGGCTTTCAAAATTGGGAAATCGCCGGAAAAGTACGGGTGCTATTTTATTGATATTGGCATCCGAATCCTGAGCGGATAATATCACCATAATAACCAACTGATACAGGTTCTGGTATTCCAGGGGATGTTTCCGGTCTTTATACTGTGTAATGATTGGTGCTAATTTCTCGGCCCAGCTTATGGAATCACTAAATAAGTCCATGGATTTATTCCTCTTTAAAATCGATAGAAAGCGAATTGACGCAGTAACGTATTCCCGTTTCGGTCGGACCGTCATTAAATACATGTCCGAGATGGCTGCCGCAATTGGCACACAAAATTTCAGTACGGATCATTCCGTGGGAAACGTCTTTTATATAGGCTACTTTTCCGGGAATGGATTCGTCAAACGAAGGCCAGCCGCAATGCGAATCAAATTTAGAATCGCTTTCAAAAAGCGGTTCACCGCAGGCACCACAGCAATAGGTACCGTTTTCAAAGTGGAGGTTGTATTTTCCGGTATGCGGATATTCCGTTCCTTTCTGACGAAGAATGCGGTAACGTTCTTCGCCCAATTCGGATTTCCATTGTTCTTCGGATTTGTTTATCGGATAACTCATTTTTTTGCAGGTATAAATTTAATGGATACAGAGTTGGTACAGAATCGTTTTCCGGTTGTCGCTGCCGGACCGTCATCAAAAACGTGCCCCAGGTGGCTGCCGCAGTTGGCACACAACACTTCGGTTCTGTCCATACCAAAACTATTGTCATGCTGGTAAATAACCGAACCTTTTATGGCCTGATCAAACGAAGGCCAGCCGCAATCGGATTTGAATTTGCTGTTGGAATTAAAAATAACCTGGCCGCAGGCTGCACAAACATATTTCCCTTTTTCAAAAGTATTCCAGTATTTTCCGGTAAAAGCACGTTCGGTTCCTTTATTGCGCAGTACTTCATACTCTTCTTTGGTTAGCTGTGCTTTCCATTCTTTGTCTGTTTTCTGGACGTTGAACTTTTTACCCGGTGTTTGCCCGAAACCGGAAAAAGCAGTCAACAATGCGATAACATAAATTAGATTTTTCATAACCTTTAGTGTAAAAATTCCATAATCCGTTTAATGACTTTACTATCGCCTAATATTTTTCGGTGACCCAGATCTTTGGTAATCATGAGCTGTCCGTCTTTTAAATGCTTGTAGATGTGGTGTGCCGCTTTTACCGGAACATCATCGTCGTCTTCGTCATGAATCACTAATACCGGAATAGTAGCCGTCTCTGCTGCTATATACGAAGAAAAGTTTTCCATGGTTTCGCCAAATTTGTGTTCAAACCGGGCTTTCATTCGCTGGCTGATTTCCTTTTTTAAACCCAATTTCAGGATAAAATCGTCCATAATGTCTTTTACAATATCACCGCTGCCAATGATAATTGCTTTTTTAACTTTCAGTTGTTGTTTGATGGCATTCATTACCGACATCCCGCCTAAGGAATGCCCGATGGCATATTCAAACGGCCCGTATTGTTTTTCAATCTCTAATATTGCAGCAATAAATTCTTTCATATTGCTGGTTTTTCCGGGCGATTTTCCGTGTCCGGGTGCATCAAAACTAATCGTTGCATAACCGGATTTTAGTAACTCATCGGCTATTTTTACCAATTGCGTACCGCGTCCGCTCCAACCGTGAACCAATAAGACTTTTTTATCGGAAGAACCGTAGTGATACAAAATCACCTCTTTTTGGATCGCAGGAACCATCAGTAATTCCTGGCGGCTGTTTTTATCCATTTCAAATTCTCTTTTGGGCGTTTTGTAACGGATTGGGGTTATAAACAATTTCATGGCAAACTGGGTTGCCAGATCTGAAGATACTTTTTCAAATAGTTTGGCCGTGAAAAGAATTACTTTGGGTATTTTAACGGATTGTTGGTGCTTTGGTTTATTTTCTTTCATTTTTGTATACTAAAACAGTTGCAAGTTAAGTTATAACTGTCGTTTTATTGATAAATTATTCTTAAAATATAGGGAAACGAAATCCGGTTCCGGAGAGAAGGAGCCTTGATTTTTGTTAGGATATTCATTACTAATTTATCAGGAATCACTAATTTTGTTAAAATTTAAAATGTATCCCTTATGAAAATGAATTATCGTTTAGTAGTAGCTGGTTTATTGGTATTGGGAATTTCCTGTGCTAAAAACCCTTTTACCGGAAAAAGCACTTTGGCATTAGTGCCGGATAGCGAAATTTATCCGTCTTCTTTTCAGCAATACAATCAGTTTTTAAGTGAAAATAAGGTTGTTAAAGGTACCAAAGATGTACAGCGCGTTGAAAATGTGGGAATGAAAATCAAAGCGGCAGCTGAAAAATGGCTGAACGCCAATGGATATCAGGGATATTTAAAAGACTATAAATGGGAGTACAATCTGGTAGACAGTAAAGAAGTAAACGCCTGGTGTATGCCTGGTGGAAAGATCGTATTCTACACCGGAATATTGCCTATTTGTAAAGACGATGCGGGAATGGCCACGGTAATGGGGCATGAGGTAGCGCATGCTTTATTAAATCACGGACAGCAGAGAATGAGTGCCGGTTTATTACAGCAATTGGGTGCAGCCGGTGTGGGTGCAGCTGTTGGAAATAAAAGTGCGGAAACCCAGCAGATTGCCATGACGGCTTATGGTGTAACCACACAATATGGCGGTATGCTGCCTTTTAGCAGAAAACACGAAAGTGAAGCCGATAAAATAGGACTAACCTTAATGGCAATTGCCGGATATAACCCGGATACCGCTGTTGCTTTCTGGCAGCGTATGGCGGCTAATTCCGGAGGACAGGCACAACCGGAATTTTTAAGTACGCACCCGAGTAATGAAACCCGTATAGCGGAAATCAGGAATCTAATTCCGCAATCAAAAGCGGAAGCGAAAAAATTTGGTGTTGTTTTTAAATAAAAAAATATAGTATCTTCGAAGCTGTTCAAAAAGAACAGCTTTTTTTATACCTATTTATGATACATCTTGAAAAAGGCAGCAAGAAACTGCTAAATGCATGGGCATTTTATGATTGGGCAAACTCTGTTTATGCCCTGGTAATCTCATCATCTATCTTTCCGTTATATTATGGAGCACTTTTCCGCATTAAGGAGATAGAAGAAATTCCGCTTTTCGGATTATCCATTCGCAGTGAAGCCCTGATCAGCTATATAACAGCTATCGGTTTTTTAGTGGTCGCTATTTTATCGCCGCTGCTTTCCGGTATTGCCGATTATTTAGGAAATAAAAAGACCTTTCTGAAGTTTTTCTGCTATATGGGATCGCTTTCCTGTATGGGATTGTATTTCTTTTCATTGGATAATATCATCATCGGATTGCTGACGTACATGCTGGCGTTGATTGGTTTTTGGGGAAGTCTGGTTTTTTATAATTCCTATTTACCCGATATTGCTTTTCCGGAACAACAGGACAGCATCAGTGCGAAAGGATATGGATTAGGCTATGTGGGCAGTGTTATATTGTTAATCATCAACCTGATCATGGTCATGAAGTTTGAAACCTTCGGCTTTGAAAACCAGCTAAAAGCAATGCAGTTTTCTTTTGTGCTGGTAGGACTGTGGTGGATGGGCTTTAGCCAGTATACTTATCGCTATCTGCCGGATTATAAAAACGGTAAAAAGATTCAGAAACAGATTATTTTTAACGGATTCAAAGAATTACAGAAGGTATGGAGCCAGTTAAAGGAAATCAAGCCGTTAAAACGTTATCTGGGCGCTTTCTTTGTTTACAGTATGGCTGTGCAGACGGTTATGATTGTTGCGGCCTATTTTGGTGAAAAAGAAGTCGCCTGGGGTAGTGACGAAAAAAGAACAATGGGATTAATTGTCAGCATACTGCTGATTCAGTTAATCGCTGTTTTCGGAGCCTTTATTACATCAAAAGCATCCGCGAAGTTTGGAAATATCAGGGTGTTGATGCTGATCAATTTCCTTTGGATCCTGATCTGTATCTATGCCTATTTTGTAGTAACACCAAATGAATTTTATATTGCAGCCAGCTGTGTAGGACTTGTTATGGGCGGAATACAATCGTTATCCCGATCTACCTATTCGAAGCTTATCCCGAAAACACAGGATACCACTTCCTTTTTCAGTTTCTATGATGTATCGGAAAAGATCGGTATCGTAATCGGTATGTTTTTATATGGCTATATTGCAGACATAACCGGGAAAATGCAGAATGCCATTTTGTTTTTAATTGTATTTTTTGTGGCAGGATTGATCCTGTTAACAAGGGTACCCAAAGAATAAAAAGAAGAAATTTTCGTTACTAAAGAATTAACCGTAATATTGTAATTAACTAAAATTGAAGTATGAAGAATATTAGAAATATAGGTATGGGCTTATTAATAGCCGGAGGACTTTTATTTACTGCTTGTGATGTAGAGCCGGTAGACGGAGCTTTGCTAACCAATAACGGAGGAAACACAGGTGGTGGCAATACCGGCGGAGGAAACACTGGTGGCGGTAATACCGGTGGCGGCAATATCACAGGGACGTATTTAATGACAGCCTTTAATACTTCTGTTCCTACCGATTTGAATGGAGACGGCACACCTTCAACCAATCAGATGAATGAAACAAACTGTTTTAACAATAGCCTGTTAGTATTGAATGCCAATAATACGTTTACGGCATCCTCCAATGGAATTGATATTGTTTCTGACGGAGTAACGGAAACGATGGAATGCTTTACCGATCCGAATCTTACCGGTACGTGGACTTTAACCGGTACTACTTTATCACTAACGTATACGGATGAAGGAGAAACCTATACAGATAATTATACGGTTTCCGGAAGTACGATAACAGCATCTGTTGAAGAAGGACAGGTTGTAGGTACTGCCAATGACGGTTCACCGGTTTACCTGACAGCGACTATCAGCATTGTCTATACAAAACAATAAAAATCAGGATACCTGTTTTAAAGCTGCCTTTAGGGCGGCTTTTTTTGTGTTTTTCACTAAAAAAACAGATATGTGATATCCGTATATTTTTGTTCAATTAAATAAAAAAAATTTGAAATAAACCGCTATATTTGGCGAAATTTTAACAAACTAACAAATTAAAGATGACAAAAATTAAACTTTTAGCAACGGTTTTCTTGTTTTTTACGGCATTTACTTTTGTTTCCTGTGAGGTAGAGTCAATTGACCCGGCATTGGCAGTTAATAATGGCGGAAACACAGGAGGTGGTAATACTGGCGGTGGCAATACCGGTGGTGGAACAAGTGGAGCATTTAAAGCAGATTTTGATGGACAGACTTTTACCGCTAATACTACTCAGGCAATTGTTAATGATGACTATATTGCTATAACCGGAATGAAGTCAACAGGAGAGTTTTTTCAGATTACAGTACCGGAAGGAACCGTTGGAACCTACACCTGGGATGATTATGATGAAAATTCAGGAGGTGTACAAGGTGGTTTTGCATTAATATACAGTCAGGCTTCCGGAAGTATTCCATATATGGGAGCAAGTGATCAATGGGGAGCATTTGCAGATGTTCCAGGCTATACTGATACAGCTGAAATTATAATAACCAGTATTGATACACAGAATAAAAAAATATCGGGTAAATTTAAGTTTACAGGAATCAGATATGCCAATGGAGTTACGATAGAAACAAAAGTATTTACAAACGGATCGTTCACCAATATTCCATATACTGCAGATGTACCTACAAATCCATCAAATAATAATACTTTTTTTGCAAAACTAAATGGGCAGAATTTTACTCCAACAAATATTTCTGCGATGTCTATGTCAGATAGAATCAATATTATTGGAAGAAAAGGTGCTGTTGAAAACATAGCATTATCTCTGAAAAGTAATGTAACACCAGGAACTTATAATTTAACCATGATTGGTGATTATTCGGGAAGATATACTAAGGATATGAGTCCGTTAGGAAATTTTGCATCCGATTCAGGTTCTGTGACTGTTATTAGTCATGATGTAGCAAATAAAAAAATAAAAGGAACATTCCATTTTGTCGCTACACTACCGGTTTTATCACCTGATACTCATAATGTAACAGACGGAACTTTTGATGTAACGTATCAATAATAGTAATAGGATCGAATTTATAAAATCTGAAGTATTCCTGCTAAAGAAGAAACAGATACAAAATAGCAATCGCGATATTCTTAATTAAGAAAGAGAATAAAGTAATACAAAAGCCCGGACAATGTTTGGGCTTTTTTATGGCACAAAGATTGATTTATATACAGGGAGTTAACGATAATCGCTGACGATTGGTTAACTATCAGTGTAATAGTTGTAAAAACTATTGCACAATTCACTATTTAATGACAAAATGACTTAAAAAAACTATGTCAAATCAAAAAATACTTACACTGGACAATTTGTCACTTCAGGAAATCGATACGGATGCAGAATTAATTCCGTTAATGACTCCTGAGGACGAGGAAGAGATGAATAATGAAGTCCTTCCGGTAGACCTGCCCATTCTGCCATTGCGTAACACGGTACTTTTTCCGGGTGTTGTCATTCCGATTACGGCAGGAAGAGATAAATCGATTAAACTGATTAATGATGCTAATTCCGGTGACAAGATTATTGGAGTAGTAGCGCAGAAAGACGAAAACGTTGAAGAACCTTCGGCAGCCGATATTCACAATGTGGGTACGGTGGCCCGTATATTACGCGTACTGAAAATGCCGGACGGGAATACCACGGTAATTCTTCAGGGGAAAAAACGTTTTGCTATCGATGAGGTAACTACCGAAGAACCGTATTTAAGAGCGACCATAAAAGAAGTTCCGGAAGAGCGCCCAACCGAAAAGGATAAAGAATTCAATGCGATAATCGAATCCATCAAAGAACTGGCTATTCAGATTATAAAAGAAAGCCCGAATATTCCAACGGAGGCTACTTTCGCCATTAAAAATATTGAAAGCAAATCGTTTCTGATCAACTTTGTTTCGTCAAACATGAACCTTACGGTGAATGAAAAACAAAACCTGTTGGCTGTAAACGACTTAAAGGACCGGGCACTGGAAACATTGCGTTTCATGAACCTGGAACTGCAAAAGCTGGAACTGAAAAACGATATTCAGTCAAAAGTTCGTTTTGATTTAGACCAGCAGCAACGGGAATATTTTTTGCAGCAGCAAATGAAAACCATCCAGGAAGAATTGGGCGGTGTTTCCCATGAAGAGGAATTAGACGAAATGCGCGAAAAGGCAAAGTCTAAAAAATGGAATGAAAAAATAAAAGCGCATTTTGATAAAGAGCTGTCAAAATTACAGCGAATGAATCCGCAGGTAGCGGAATTTTCAATTCAGCGCAACTATCTGGAATTGTTCCTGGAATTGCCATGGAATCAATATTCAAAAGATAAATTCGATTTAAAACATGCTCAGAAAATACTGGACAGGGATCATTTCGGACTGGAAGACGTTAAAAAACGTATTATCGAACATCTGGCAGTTTTAAAACTGCGAAACGATATGAAATCCCCGATCCTTTGTTTGTACGGACCTCCGGGCGTTGGTAAAACCTCAATCGGAAAATCTATTGCCGAAGCTTTAGGAAGAGAGTACGTTCGTATCTCATTAGGCGGACTGCGTGATGAAGCGGAGATCAGAGGACACCGGAAAACCTATATCGGTGCAATGCCGGGTAGAATTATCCAGAGTCTTAAAAAAGCCGGAACATCCAATCCGGTATTTGTATTAGACGAAATAGACAAATTATCCAGCAGTCATAACGGCGATCCGTCATCGGCTTTACTGGAAGTTTTAGATCCGGAACAAAACTCCGATTTCTACGATAACTTCCTGGAAATGGGCTATGACTTATCTAAAGTAATGTTTATTGCTACTTCAAACAGTATGAACAGCATTCAGCCGGCTTTGCGCGACAGAATGGAAGTGATTAACATGACCGGCTATACGATTGAAGAGAAAATTGAGATCGCGAAGCAGCATTTACTGCCAAAACAATTACAGGAGCATGGACTTACAGTAAAAGACCTGGTGATCGGTAAAAAACAGCTGGAAAAAATTACAGCAGGATATACCCGTGAATCCGGTGTTCGCGGACTGGAAAAGCAAATCGCTTCGATTGTCAGAAATGCAGCGAAGTCCATTGCAATGGAAGAAGCATACAACATTAAAGTTACCGATGAAGACATTATAAAAGTATTGGGCGCTCCTAAAATGGAACGTGATAAATATGAAAACAATGAAACGGCAGGTGTGGTAACCGGATTGGCCTGGACAAGTGTAGGCGGTGATATTTTATTTATTGAATCGATTATTTCCAAAGGAAAAGGTAACATGACGATGACCGGAAACTTAGGTACGGTAATGAAAGAATCGGCTACGATTGCTTTGGAATACATCAAATCCAATGCAGAAATGTTAGGCATCAACCCGGAAGTGATTGCAAATTACAACGTGCACATCCACGTTCCGGAAGGCGCAACGCCAAAAGACGGACCAAGTGCCGGTGTGGCGATGTTAACGTCCTTAGTATCGAGCTTTACGCAAAAACGCGTGAAGAAAAGCATTGCAATGACCGGAGAAATCACGCTAAGAGGAAAAGTACTTCCTGTAGGCGGAATCAAGGAAAAAATATTAGCAGCCAAAAGAGCGAATATTAAAGAGATCATCCTTTGTAATGAAAACAAAAGGGATATCGATGAGATCAAACCGGAATATCTGGAAGGACTGACTTTCCATTATGTGAAAGAAATGAGCGAAGTACTGGCTATTGCCGTAACAGACCAAAAAGCGAAACACGCTAAAAAGTTACTCGCAGAGTAAGGGATATCCTTTCCGGAAGCATCATAAAAGGCATACGTTAATTTAAAAATTAGCGTATGCCTTTCTTGTTTTATTTTTTACTGTAAGTAAAAAAATAATATCTTCGCAACTGCGTTATATAATTCAGAAACGAACATTTAAAATGTCAAAAAAAATACTGACTTCTTTTTTTCTTATCATCTGTACCTGTTCGTATGGGCAGATTGGAGGAAAATATACCTATCAGTTTCTGAATTTAGTTACCTCACCGCGTCAGGCGGCTTTGGGTGGTAAAACGGTTACGATATATGATAATGACGTTAACCAGGCGATCTTCAATCCGGCGACTATCAATGTAGAAATGGACAATCATCTTTCGGTGAATTACGGGAACTATTACGGAGAAGTTACCTATGGTACGGCTGCCTATGCCTATACCTGGGACCGGCACGTTCAGACCTTCCATGCCGGCGTTAACTATGTGAATTACGGAACCTTTGAAGGATATGACGAAAGCGGAACCCGTACCAATGACTTTACAGGAAGTGAAATTGCACTTTCTTTCGGCTATGCCTATAATATTCCGTGGACAGACATACATGTGGGCGCTAGTGCCAAACTGATATCCTCCACACTGGAAAGCTATAACTCTTTTGGAGCAGCGGTAGATATCGGCGCTATTTATGTAGATGAAGATAACGATATTAATATCGGACTGGCCGTTCGGAATGTGGGAACACAAATCACGACCTATGCCGGAATGCAGGAAAAATTACCGTTAGAGATCATTGCCGGAATTTCACAGGAAATGGCAAATGTGCCCATCAGGTGGCACCTGACCTTAGAAAACTTGCAACAGTGGGATATTGCTTTCTCGAACCCTAACAGGTCAGAAAACACCATTGACGGAGAAGTTAAAGAAGAAAAAGTATCTTTTATAAACAATGCGATGCGGCACGTTATTGTCGGAGCGGAATTGTTTCCCGGAAAAAGCCTTAATTTCCGTTTGGGCTATAACTTCAGAAGAGGTGAAGAGCTGTCCATTACCGATCAGCGAACCTTTGCCGGAATTTCTGCCGGATTCGGACTTCGATTCAATACCGTTAAATTCGACTATTCTTACTCGCGCTATACTTCCGCAGGAAATACCAGCCTTTTCGGACTTACGATTAACTTACAATAAAATACAAGCATTTTGAAAAAAATTACCATAGCAATAGATGGCTTCTCATCGACGGGAAAAAGTACACTGGCAAAACAACTGGCAAAAGAGCTGGGATATGTGTATGTCGATACCGGAGCAATGTACAGAGCGGTAACCTTGTTTGCCATGCAACAAAATATAATTTCGGAAAATCACTTCAATAAAGAACAACTTATTGCTGCTTTGCCGGAAGTGGAACTGCATTTTGAGTTTAATGCCCATCTGGGTTTTGCTGAAATGTTCCTTAATGGTAAAAATGTAGAAACAGAGATCAGAACCCTTGAAGTATCCCGCCAGGTCAGCAAAATAGCCGAAATTTCACAGGTGAGAGCCAAATTGGTGGAGCAACAGCAAAAAATGGGGGAGAACAAGGCGATAGTAATGGACGGTAGAGACATCGGAACCGTTGTGTTCCCCAATGCGGAACTGAAAATTTTTATGACGGCAAGTCCGGCAACCAGAGCACAGCGCCGTTATGATGAACTAACCGGAAAAGGACAGTCGGTAACTTACCAGGAAGTACTTCAGAATGTAACAGAACGCGATCAGATTGATACCAGCAGAGAAGATTCGCCATTGGTAAAAGCGGCCGATGCTTTTGAAATTGACAACTCTGATTTAAACAGAGAAGAGCAGTTCGAACTGGTTTTAAAACTGGTAGCAGAAAAATTAGCACAATAAACACCTTTAAATTATAATCCGAAATAAATGAAGTTTGTCTTATAACTTTTTTTATTTTGGATTTCTTCTTTTTATTAATAGCTTTACCAGCTTTTTTAAAATTAAATAACCCTAATTACAACATATAACATGAGTATAAAGAACCGTCTCATCTTAATGAATTTCTTCCAATTTTTTGTTTGGGGGGCATGGCTCATTACTATTGCAAATTATTGGTTTGGAACTAAGAACTGGGAAGGAACCCAGTTTGGACTGGTTTTCGGAACTATGGGAATCGCTTCTTTGTTTATGCCGACACTAACGGGGATTATTGCCGACAGATGGGTAAATGCAGAAAAACTATACGGAATACTGCACATCCTGTATGCTGCGGTTTTATTCTATATGCCGCAGGTAGGCACGCCAACAATGTTTATTTACATTATGCTTTTGGCAATGTGCTTTTATATGCCTACGATTTCCCTGAGTAATTCCATTTCCTATACCGCTTTAAAACAAAACAACAGTGATATTGTTAAGGATTTTCCACCTATCCGTGTTTTTGGAACCATAGGCTTTATCGTAGCCATGTGGATTACCAATTTAACCGGAAATAAGGCTACAGATTACCAGTTTTACATTGCCGGTATTGCCGCTTTGATCCTGGGAGTTTATGCCTTTACCTTACCAAAATGTAAACCGCAACGATTAATAAGTGAAAATGCGTCTATTACAGAAACATTAGGATTGGAAGCATTCAAACTGTTTGGTAATTATAAAATGGCGTTGTTCTTTGTTTTCTCCATGTTTTTAGGAGGAGCTTTACAGTTAACAAACGCTTATGGCGATGTGTATCTGGATGAATTCAAGCATTTCCCTAAATATGCCGATTCGTTTGTGGTAAAATATTCTACGATAATAATGTCGATCTCCCAGATATCGGAAACATTATTTATCCTGGCAATTCCGTTCTTCTTAAAACGTTTTGGTATCAAACAGGTAATGTTAATCAGTATGCTGGCGTGGGTATTGCGTTTCGGACTGTTTGCCTTTGGCGATCCGGTAAACGGTTTGTGGATGATTATCCTGTCCTGTATTGTTTACGGAATGGCGTTTGATTTCTTTAATATTTCCGGTTCCCTTTTTGTGGAAACCAATACCGATTCCAAAAACCGTTCTTCGGCTCAGGGATTGTTTATGATGATGACAAATGGTTTCGGAGCTATACTGGGAAGCTTTACTTCCGGATGGGCAATTGATAAGTACTTTACGAAATCATTCAACAATACAACCGAACTGTCTACTTATTTACAGACGGAAACAACAAATCCGTTAATGACGGAATTTATAAAAAATCACGGTATTGAAATTTCGGCAGATGGTGTTTTTAGCAGCGGTATCTTTATGAAAGACTGGCATAACATCTGGCTTACATTTGCGGCCTATGCTTTGATTATTGCGATTGCTTTTGCAATTATGTTCAAGCACAAGCATGATCCTAAGGATGTTGAAAACATTGCGCATTAATATATACAGAAACCGGTAGCGAAAGTGTACCGGTTTTTTTATGCCGGATGGGAACCGGGATTTTAAAAGACAATACCGGATAAAAGCAACGGAACGCTCCTTGGGCATACGGCTCATATCCAACAGAGTAGGTGTGATATCTTTTTTAATAAAGCTTTGTAAATCAAAAAAATAATATTACCTTTGCACACCTTTTGTGCGAAGAAGAGTTTCCTTTAGGTATCAACTATTTATGTAAAACACTTCTGTTGTTTTCTATCGCATTAAGAAACTCGAGAAAATACAGAATACAAATTTTTATCAGACATGTCTGAACAATTAAAAACACAAGAAGAGTTTTTAGCGAATTTTAACTGGCATAACTTCGAAGAAGGTATTGATGCTGTTGACGAGAAAAACTTACAAGAATTTGAAGATTTAGTAGCAAAAACTTTCATCTCTACAGATGCTGAAGAAGTAGTAGAAGGTGTAGTAGTGAGAATTACAGAAAGAGATGCTATCGTTGACATCAACGCTAAATCAGAAGGTGTAATTTCATTAAACGAATTCCGTTACAATCCAAACTTAAAAGTTGGAGACAAAGTAGAAGTATTAATCGACGTTCGTGAGGACAAATCAGGTCAGTTAGTATTATCTCACAAAAAAGCTCGTACAATCAAAGCTTGGGATAGAGTTATCGCTGCAAATGAATCAGGAGAAATTGTTAATGGTTTCGTGAAATGCAGAACTAAAGGTGGTATGATCGTTGACGTATTTGGTATTGAAGCTTTCTTACCAGGTTCTCAAATCGATGTTAAACCTATCCGTGATTACGATCAGTATGTAAACAAAACTATGGAATTCAAAGTTGTTAAAATCAACCATGAGTTCAAAAACGTTGTTGTTTCTCACAAAGCGCTTATCGAAGCGGATATCGAAGTACAGAAAAAAGAAATTATTGGTCAATTAGAAAAAGGACAAGTATTAGAAGGTGTTGTTAAAAACATTACTTCTTATGGTGTGTTCATTGACTTAGGTGGTGTAGATGGATTAATCCACATTACTGACTTATCTTGGAGCCGTATCAACCACCCAAGTGAAGTTCTTGAGTTAGACCAGAAATTAAACGTTGTAATCCTTGATTTCGATGATGAGAAAACAAGAATTCAATTAGGTTTAAAACAATTAAACGCTCACCCATGGGATGCTTTAGATGCTAAACTTGCTGTTGGTGATAAAGTTAAAGGTAAAGTAGTTGTAATCGCTGATTACGGTGCATTTATCGAAGTTGCAGAAGGTGTTGAAGGTTTAATCCACGTTTCTGAAATGTCATGGTCTACACACTTACGTTCAGCTCAGGACTTCGTGAAAGTTGGAGATGAGGTAGAAGCTGTAATCTTAACATTAGACAGAGAAGACAGAAAAATGTCTTTAGGTATCAAGCAATTAACGCAAGATCCTTGGACTGATATCACTTCTAAATACCCTGTAGGTTCTAAACACACAGGAATCGTTAGAAACTTTACTAACTTCGGTATTTTCGTTGAGTTAGAAGAAGGAATCGACGGATTAGTGTATATCTCTGATTTATCTTGGACTAAGAAAATCAAACACCCATCAGAATTTGTTAACGTAGGTGACAAATTAGATGTTGTAGTATTAGAATTAGACGTTGATGGTCGTAAATTATCATTAGGTCACAAACAAACTACAGCTAACCCTTGGGATCAGTATGAAGATGCTTTCGCAGTAGGAACTATCCACAGCGGAACAATTTCTGAAATCGTTGACAAAGGTGCTACAGTTGAATTTGGTGATGATATCGTTGCTTTCATTCCAACTCGTCACTTAGAAAAAGAAGACGGGAAAAAATTGAAAAAAGGTGATACAGCTGATTTCAAAGTAATTGAATTCAACAAAGAATTCAAAAGAGTAGTTGCTTCTCACACTGCTATCTTCCGTGAAGAAGAAGAGAAAAATGTGAAAGCTGCTGAAGCTAACGTAACATCAACTAACAATAGTGAAAAAACTACTTTAGGTGATATCGATGCATTAGCTGAATTAAAAGCTAAAATGGAAAAAGGAGAGTAATCCCTGATTCAGCATATATTTTAAAGTCCCGGGCAACTGGGACTTTTTTTGTTATAACTGCTTCGGGTTTGTTTAATAGTGCCTGTAATTAAAAAAAAATATTGCCGGCAATCTGCTGATTTCTTGTGGAATAACAAGCCGCTGGAAAATTAGTGCCTATTTTTTTTACTTTTTAAAAACCAGGATGAAGTTTGTTGCGTAAATGACTGTATAAACAATAAAAATTATACCATTTATGAAAACTTCAAAAATCTTATCCGTTGCATTTATTGCGTGTGCGTTATTTTTAGGAACAGCTTCCTTTGCACAAAAAGAAAAAACAGTAACCGTTGGCGGTGCCCCAATGTACCCTTCTAAAAATATTGTAGAAAATGCTGTTAACTCAAAAGATCATACCACTTTAGTAGCTGCCGTAAAAGCAGCAGGATTAGTGGAAACATTACAATCTACAGGACCTTTCACCGTTTTTGCCCCAACCAATAAAGCATTTGATAAATTACCAAAAGGAACCGTTGAAACCTTATTAAAACCGGAAAACAAAAAACAATTACAAACGATTCTGACCTATCACGTGGTTGCCGGTAAAATGAATGCAGTGGATATTGATAAAGCCATCAAAAAAGGAAAAGGTAAAGCAACGTTGAAAACCGTTAGCGGTGGTACGCTGACAGCCTGGATGAAAGGGAAAGATCTGTATATAACAGACGAAAGCGGAAACAGTGCAAAAGTAACCATTGCCGATGTGAACCAGTCGAATGGCGTGATTCACGTAGTAGATACCGTTTTATTGCCTAAATCATAATGTTTTTTTTGATTGTTGTAAAAGCCATATCGTTTGATGTGGCTTTTTATTTTTGAATAAAGTTGTGTTAATCTCTTTTGGGGATAGGGCGGTAAAACGAAAGGAATTGTATATTTGTGTGCAATCACTTCTAAATTGCATAAAATGATTTTATCAGAATTTGATTTTCATCAAAACTACACCACTTTTTTATTTGATTTTGATTACACTTTAGCCGATGCTTCAAAAGGAATCGTAAGTTGTTTTCACATTGTTTTAAACCGCCACGGCTGGACCGGCATAACCGATGAAGTTATTAAAAGGACAATCGGAATGACACTGGAAGATTCGTTTGCCGTATTGACGGGTATTCAGGAAAAAGAAACGCTTATGCGTTTGAAGCAGGAATACATTGAAGAAGCAGACGGAATCATGTCGGACAATACCTTTTTCTATTCGGATGCTATTCCTTTTCTAACCCGGCTGAAAGATCATCAGCGGCAAACGGGAATTATCTCGACCAAACAACGCTATATTATCAACGAATCCATCGTGAAAAACCAGGTGGAAACACTGTTTGATATTGTTATTGGTATGGAAGATGTAAGATGGGCAAAACCCAACCCGGAAGGGCTTTTAACAGCTATGAAACGGCTCAATGCCGTTCCGGAGCAGACGTTGTATTTCGGCGACAATATAATCGATGCCAAAGCAGCGCAGGCAGCCGGAGTGGATTTTGTAGGTGTGACAACCGGAATGACAGCAAAGGAAGACTTTCATCAGTATCCGTATAAAAAAATTGTTGCCCGGCTTTCGGATATTTTACCGCTAAAAAGTACTTTATAAAGAAATTTGTAAAGTGTCAGCAATAAAAAAGTCCCGGTTTTCCGGGACTTTCTGTTTATAGTGAGGTTGTATTATCGCAATGTAGCGCCTAATTCTTTTTCAAAATTAGCCTGCAATTTCTGCATGATCTTGTCAATCTGAACATCCGTTAAGGTTTTGGAATTGTCCTGAATGGTAAAGCTCACGGCGTATGACTTTTTACCTTCCGGTAAATTGCTGCCTTCATACACGTCAAAAAGGTTGACATCTTTTAACAAGGTTTTTTCCGTTTGTTTGGCAATAGCAAAAATCTGATCGAAAGCAACCGTATTGTCAATCAATAAGGCTAAATCCCTGCGTACTTCCGGGTATTTCGGGATTTCCACAAATTTGATTTTTGTAGAAAGTAATTTCAAAATAGCACTCCAGTTAAAATCGGCGAATAAAACTTCCTGTTTGATGTCGAAATGTTTTAAAATCGATTTTTTAACCGTACCCAATTCCACAACAATATCTTTTCCTACAGATAAAGCCGTTCCTTCTGCAAATACATCATTGTCCAATGGTTGTGTAACCGTTTTATCAATGCCCAAACGGGATAATATCGCTGTCACATAACTTTTGAAAGAGAAGAAATCCGATGGTTTCTGGGCAGTTGTCCAGCTTTCCATCAAACGGTTTCCGGTTACAAAAAGCGTTAAGTGTTTGTTTTCTTCATATCCGGAAGGAAGCTTGTGATAGCTTTTTCCAAATTCGAATAAACGTAAATCGCTGCGTTTTCTGTTGATGTTAAAAGAAATCGCTTCAAGACCGCTGAACAATAACGACTGACGCATTGCGGATAGATCGTTGCTAAGCGGGTTAAGCATTAACACGTTGAATTCCTCTTTTAGCTTCTCGGATAATTTTACATATTCCGGAGAAGTAAGCGAGTTCGCCATCATTTCATTAAAACCTTGTGAAACCAGCTGGTTGGCAACAATGTTCTGGATCTTATAATCCTCCGTACGGGACGAATTTGAAATCGAAGCGTTTAATTTTTGTGTAAAATTGATATTGTTATACCCGTAAACACGTAAGATCTCTTCAATAACGTCAATTTCACGCTGAACGTCTACGCGGTAAGCCGGAATGGTTAATCCCAATCCTGCATCGGAAACGCTGTTTACTTTGATATCAAGCGAAACAAGGATTTTCTTAATGGTTTCATTGGATAATTCCTGTCCGATAATTTTGGTTACATTTCTGAAATTCAGTAAAACGGAGAAATCCTCTATTTTTTTCGGATACAGGTCAATAACATCCGAAGTGATTTCACCGCCGGCTACTTCCTGGATCAGTAAAGCAGCGCGTTTTAAAGCATATTCCGTGATCGTCGGGTCAATACCTCTTTCGAAACGGAAAGAAGCGTCTGTGCTTAAAGAATGACGTTTTGCTGTTTTACGAACAGCGATCGGATTAAAGTAAGCACTTTCAAGGAAAATAGCCGTTGTGTTCTCTGTTACACCCGAATTTTTTCCGCCAAAAACACCGGCAATACACATCGGGCCGTTGTCGTCACAAATCATTAAATCCTCTTCATGCAATGTTCTTTCCACATCGTCAAGCGTCACAAACTTGGTTCCGGCAGGAACAGTTTTTACAGCAACTTTACCACCTTTAATTTTAGCAGCATCAAAAGCGTGCAACGGTTGTCCTAATTCATGCAATACATAATTGGTAACGTCAACAATATTGTTCTTTGGTGTTAAACCAATTGCTTTTAAACGGTTTTGCAGCCAGGCCGGAGACGATTTTACGGTAATGCCCGAAATGGTAACCCCGCAATATCTTGGCGCAAGCTTATTGTCCTCAACTTTAATGTCGATTTTTAGCGTACGTTTTTCAACTTTAAACTTACTCACAGAAGGAGTGATTAATTCCGAATGCGTAATATTCTTCTGAATCAATCCGGCTCTTAAATCTCTGGCAACACCCAAATGGCTCATCGCATCGGCACGGTTTGGTGTCAATCCGATTTCGAATACTTCGTCTGTTTCAATATTGAAAACTTTGGACGCCGGTGTTCCGGGTTTTAAATCATCGGCCAGAACCATAATACCGTCATGACCTTCTCCAAGACCTAATTCGTCTTCAGCACAGATCATTCCGTGGCTTTCCTCTCCGCGGATTTTCCCTTTTTTAATTTCAAAAGCAACACCTTCTTTGTCGTATAATTTTGTACCAATGGTCGCTACGGCAACTTTTTGTCCTGCCGCTACATTTGGAGCACCACATACAATCTGAACAGGAGCACCTTCACCCAGATCAACAGTAGTAATTCGTAATCGGTCGGCATTAGGATGTTGTACACAGGTCAATACATGACCAATCACAACGCCTTCAAGTCCGCCTTTTAAACTTTCATACTTATCAACACCTTCCACTTCCAGACCTAAATCAGTCAGTAAGGCAGCAGTGTCTTCCGAATTCCAATCTAATTTTATGAATTGTTTTAACCAGTTGTATGATATACGCATTGTAGTAAATTTTAAGGATGCAAATATAAGTATTGTAAGGCGTAGAATAAAGAAAAGTTTGCCTTTTTTACAGAAAGAAATGCCTTTTGCTTATTTGTAATTGTGTAACGAAATAACAGAATTAATAAGGAAATCTTAATAAAATAAACTTAAAATTTTACAGGTGTAAAAAATATGCTATTGATTGAAGGAATTATGCTATTTTACTGTTGGCATTGGCGGTAAATTTGAATAAACGCAAAAAACAATTATTATGAGCAATGTATTTCAAAGACCCCAATTTAAAGAAAAGTATGATAATTTTATAGGAGGGAAGTTTGTGCCTCCGGTTAAGGGAGAGTATTTTGAAAATGTATCACCAATAGACGGGAAAGTATTTGCAAAAGCCGCCCGTTCCACAAAAGAAGATATTGATCTGGCACTTGATGCTGCGCATGAAGCTTTTAAAACCTGGGGAAAATCATCTCCGGCATACAGAAGTCTGGTGCTGAATAAGATTGCTGATGTCATGGAAGCAAACCTGGAATACCTGGCAACAGTGGAAACTATCGATAACGGAAAAGCGGTACGCGAAACCCTGGCTGCCGATTTGCCGCTTTGTATTGATCATTTCCGCTATTTTGCCGGGGTGATTCGTGCCGAAGAAGGAACCATTGCCGAACATGATTCCAATACCGTGAGTATCTGCCTGCATGAACCTTTAGGTGTCGTAGGACAGATTATCCCGTGGAATTTCCCGTTGCTGATGGCTACCTGGAAAATAGCACCGGCTATTGCGGCAGGAAACTGTACCGTAGTAAAAGCAGCCGAACAGACACCGGTTTCCATTTTGATATTAATGGATTTAATTAAAGACGTAGTGCCGCCGGGAGTAATCAATATTGTAAACGGATTTGGTATTGAAGCCGGAAAACCGCTGGCAACATCGCCCAAAATTGCCAAAGTATCCTTTACCGGCGAAACCACAACCGGTAGATTGATCATGCAGTATGCAGCAGAAAATATTATTCCGTCCACGATGGAACTGGGTGGGAAATCTCCGAATATCTTCTTTAAATCCGTAGCGGATGCCGATGATGAATTCTTTGATAAAGCGATTGAAGGAGCAGTAATGTTTGCGTTAAATCAGGGCGAAATCTGTACCTGTCCGTCAAGAATACTGGTACAGGAAGATATTTACGACAAATTTATAACACGGGTTGTCGGGTTGTCGAAAGAGTAAAAGCAATAAAGATCGGACATCCGTTGGATAAAACTGTCATGATGGGCGCGCAGGCATCGAATGACCAATACGAAAAAATACAGTCCTACCTGAAAATCGGAAAAGAAGAAGGTGCGGAAGTGCTGGTAGGCGGGAATATCAACCGTTTGGAAGGAGAATTATCCGGTGGTTATTATATCGAGCCTACGGTATTTAAAGGTACCAATAAAATGAGGATTTTCCAGGAAGAAATATTCGGACCGGTAGTGTGTGTAACCACTTTTAAAACAGTAGAAGACGCTATTGCGATTGCAAACGATACTTTATATGGATTGGGTGCCGGAGTATGGACCCGTGATGCCCATGAATTATATCAGGTGCCGAGAGCTATCCAGGCAGGAAGAGTCTGGGTGAATAATTACCATGCCTATCCGGCGCATGCACCGTTTGGCGGGTATAAAAAATCAGGTTTTGGAAGGGAAAACCATAAAATGATGCTTGAACATTATCGAAATACCAAAAATATGCTCATTTCGTATGACAAAAAGAAACTAGGATTCTTTTAATTTTTTTCAAAAACAAGTACCTCAATGAAACCTAACAGGGTAACTGCCCTGTTAGGTTTTTAAATTTTAAAAGTATGACAGCACGGGTAGCAGTAACCAATGAAGCAATAGCTTTAATAGATCAGTTAAAAGAACGAAACGGCGAATTGATGTTCCATCAGAGCGGCGGCTGTTGCGACGGCTCGCAGCCCATGTGTTTTCCAAAAGGAGAATTTCAGCTGGGATATAGCGATGTATGCCTTGGTGTGATTGAAGGCTGTGAATTCTGGATGAGCAAAGACCAGTTTGAATACTGGCAGCACACGCATTTAACGCTGGATGTAGTGGCTGGCAGAGGTGCCAGTTTTTCGTTGGAAATCCCGTATGGCAAACGGTTTATCATTCATTCCCGGTTATTTACCGAAGCAGAACGGGGCGATCTGGAACCTTTGCGCTATAAGGAAGATTAATTGATGTAAAGCAGCTGGTACTGCTTAGGCGTAATGCCTTCGTATTTTTTAAACAACCGGATAAAATAATTGCAATCTTCAAAACCGGACTGAAAACAAACTTCATTTACCTGGATGGTTGGGTTTTTTAGCAACTGTTTGGCCTGTTTGATTTTTTCATTCAGGATAAACTCAATAGGGCTCATGCCTAATTCCCGTTTAAAGAAACGGTAAAAGGAAGTAGTGCTCATGCAGGCTTTATCGCTCAACTCTTTTAAGCTGATGTTCTCGCGGATATTTTTTCGGATGTATTCCACCACGGGGATAATCGGACTGTTTTTGTCCGGAAAAGCATTGGTGTCAATTGCTTTTATTGTTTGTGTCTGTATGATGCGGACCAGTAATTCCTGTAACGTCAGGTCGGCTAAAGCATCTTTGGTTATCGAATCGCTCATGCATTCTTTAACCAGTTTGTTAATTGTGGTCGCTAATTCGATATTGTTGTAAAAGAAATAATTCTCATAATCCAGTTTCCAGAAATTGCCGTTACCTTCTTTGGGATAACGCTCGTTTAAAAAATGAAGCGTTTCCTTTATTTTGATGTGGTCAATTGCCAGGGCAAGGCATTGCGTGGGATTGTTTCGGGAAGCTTCCGGAAAATCAATTTTCATTTCCACATTCGCTGGAATAACAACGGTTTCACCTGGTACATATTCAAAACCCGGCTCATCAAACAAATGCATGATCTTTTTGCCTCTCAGCATACTGGTAACCACCAGATCATTAAACTTTAGCGGAACCAGGTCGGAAGTCTGATAGGTTTCAAAAATATTTAACTCGCAATTGTTCAGCGAATAAATAGTTCTGTTTTCAACTAAAGTCTTCAGTGACTTTTCGTTGGATAAAACAGGTGCCGTTAGCAATGATTTGGATAAGCTCATGATTTGTAACTTCAAATTTAAAAAAAGCAGCCTGAAAATACAGGCTACTAAATTTAGTGAAAATTACTGAAGTGCGAACCTCAATAAGATAAAATTAACGTTCGGTCAGAGTAGTTCTTCCACGTGTATTTTGATATTGCTCGCCATGCGTTCGGTCGGTAAATCGTTGGCATCATCTCCGAAAGGATCTTCGATCTCTTCGGCAATCAGCTCCAGACTCGCTAAAACATAGAAAATAAAAACAACCACCGGAACCACATAGTAACCCAGGCTGAATACGTAGCCAAAAGGAAGCGTCATGACATAAAAGAAAATGAACTTCTTGATAAAAGCACTGTACGAATAGGGAATAGGTGTGTTTTTAATACGTTCGCAGGCACCGCAGATCTCGGTAAACGACTGTATTTCGCTATTGATGATGATAAGCTGGTCGCCGGTTATCTTTTTGGATTCGTACAACTCGTTGATCTTGTTGAACATCATGCGGGCTACCTGATTCGGTTTGTGCTTGTTGTGATCCAGGCTGATATCAAAATCCTCCGAAAGCTGTTTGCTCGTATTCGTATTCTTTAAATGACGGTTTAAGATGGATGCATAGCCGGGAATCATCGTTCTGAAATAGATACGATCCCTTTCGTCTTTTAGCATGGCGGCCAGCTTAATAGACAGATTGCGACTGTTATTCACTAATCCGCCCCATAATTTACGCCCTTCCCACCAGCGGTCATAAGCAGTGTTCGTGCGATAGGCCAGTAGCAAGGAAATCACAAAACCCAGCATACCGTGCATGATGGTGATATTCTTAACATGACTCTGTTCGGATAACTTCCAGTATTCCATTTCCAGATATCCGATTCCGGCAGAATAAACACCAATGGTAATCATCATTGGAATTAACTGACGAAAGGTATCCGCTTTGTGAAAACGAAAAATAAAAGTAATCCAGTCCTTGGGATTGTAAGCAACCATACTGCTGAGTTTTTATATTGTTTGTTTTGTTATTTTATAGTGTTTGAATAGTAATTAGTTATAATGCATTATTTAAAGTAAAATCATAAATATCAGATCTCAAAAATCATCCCTCGTATATCATACTTCATATATCAAAAATCATCCTTCTAACTAATATAATTCCAGATATTCTTTTTCTTCGAGATCTCAATAAAAGCCTGACGTAAAGCCAGGTGTTCCGGTTTGGTCATTGAAGCATCGTCCTTTAACAGCCGGATGGCATGGTGACGTGCCAATTGCAGAATCTCGCGATCCTTTACCAGATCGGCTATCTGTAAATTCAGCACACCGCTTTGCTGCGTGCCCATAATATCGCCCGGACCGCGCAGTTTAAGATCCACTTCCGAAATTTCAAAACCGTCGTTCGTACGGCACATGGTTTCAATCCTGATTTTGGTATCGTTGCTCAGCTTGTGTCCGGTCATCAGTATGCAATAACTCTGTTCGGCACCACGTCCCACGCGGCCGCGAAGCTGGTGCAGCTGCGACAACCCGAAACGTTCGGCACTTTCAATGATCATAACACTCGCATTGGGAACATTCACGCCCACTTCAATAACCGTGGTAGCAACCATGATGTTGGTTTTTCCGGAAGCAAAACGCTCCATTTCGGCATCTTTTTCCGAAGGCTTCATTTGCCCGTGCACGATGCTCACGCTGTATTGCGGCAGCGGAAAATCGCGGGAGATACCCTCATAACCATCCATCAGGTCCTTGTAATCCATTTTTTCGCTCTCCTGGATCAGCGGATAAACAATATATATCTGTCGTCCTTTTGCTATTTCATCTTTTAAAAACTTCCATACTTTCAGACGGTTGCTGTCATAACGGTGTACGGTCTGTATCGGTTTTCTGCCCGGCGGAAGTTCGTCAATAACAGAAATATCAAGATCACCATACAGGCTCATGGCCAGCGTACGCGGAATCGGTGTTGCCGTCATGACCAAAACATGGGGCGGTACCTCGTTCTTTTTCCAAAGCTTTGAGCGTTGCTCCACACCAAAACGGTGTTGTTCGTCAATTATTGCCAGTCCTAAATTGTGAAATTTCACTTTATCTTCCAGTAAGGCATGCGTACCGATAATAATGTGCAGACTGCCGTTTTCCAGTTCCTCGTGAATGATGCGTCTGTCGGCGGTCTTGGTGGAACCGGTTAATATCCGGATGTTAATGTCCAGTCCCTGTGCCAGTTCCCGTATTCCTAAATAATGCTGATTGGCTAAAATTTCCGTTGGTGCCATTAAACAGGCCTGAAAACCGTTGTCCAGTGCCAGCAGCATACTCATTAAAGCCACGATGGTCTTACCGGAACCCACATCGCCCTGTAGCAGGCGGTTCATCTGCGCATTGCTGCCCAGATCGTTCCGGATTTCCTTCAACACCTTTTTCTGGGCATTTGTCAGGTCAAAAGGCAGATGATGGTTGTAAAACGTTGTAAAATAATCGCCCACTTTATCAAAAGGATGTCCTTTGATTTTGTGCTTGCGGATAAGATTCTTGGTAATCAGCTGCAGCTGGATAAAAAATAACTCCTCAAACTTCAGCCGGAACTGCGCCTTGGCCAGCAGGTCCTGGCTTTTTGGAAAGTGGATGTTAAAAAGCGCCGCATTTTTCGGGATTAGCTTTAACTCTTCCACCAGATAGGCAGGAAGCGGCTCTTTAAACAAGGCTTGTGTTTCAACAAAAAGCTGTTGCATCATCCGGTTTACCGCTTTGTTGGTAATCCCTTTTTGAGTCAGCTTTTCGGTAGACGGATAAACCGACTGCATTGCCGAGCGCAGGCTTTTTTCGTGTTCGGCCAGTAACTCCATTTCCGGATGTGCCATATTGAACATGCCGTTAAAAGCCGTTACCTTTCCGAATATCACATAAACAACATTGAGCTTTAAACTTTCCCGTATCCATTTCTGTCCCTGAAACCAAACCAGTTCCATTTCTCCGGTATCGTCCACAAAAGTAGCAACCAGACGCTTTCCGCGTTTTTGCTCCACGGTTTTGATATGGATCACTTTCCCGATGATCTGTACTTCCGAATTGTTGTTTTGCAACTCGTTGATCTTGTAATAACGGGTGCGGTCTATATAACGATTCGGGTACAGGTTGATCAGGTCTCCATAGCGGTGAATGCTGAGTTCTTTACGCAGCAATTCGCCACGTTGCGGACCAACGCCTTTCAGGTATTCTATAGGAGTTTCAAGAAGATTATTCATCCGGGAATTTGTGTTTGTAAAAGCACTTTACGAAGATAGCGGTAAATTGGGAAATTTGAAAACCCGGAAACCAAAAAACTTTTAAAACATTTCGGCTTTAAACCGCAATACCGGTATCTCATTATCGTGATATAACAGAATGGTCCAGTTTTCATTCTTTGCCTGAACCTCCCATTTTTTACGCCATTCCATCGCAGCTTTGCCGTCAAAATCCGTTTTATAGGCTATATGATGCTGCAAATAAGTGAGCTGCGGTAAATTGTCGCCGCCGTAAAAAGCGGTTTCACTGTCTTCCGTAACCCAAAACACCTGATGGTAGGGAGTATGGCCGCCGCAAACGGTAAAACGGATCGTATCGGTAATAAAACCCTCATCTTCCGTTTGCATAACCAGTTGCGGATGCTGTGTTAAGGCTTCCAGCAGTTTCGGTTCAAAGGAAGGTTGGTGTTTTTCGGATAAGGCATAACGCAGTTCCCGTTCCTGCAGGTAATAAACAGCATTCGGAAAATGGAACTGAAAAGAACCGTCAGCCAGGAAAGTCCCCATGCCGCCGGTATGGTCTTTATGCAAATGGGACAGCAGCACATGCGTAACCTGTTCCGGTGCGATACCTTCTTTTGCCAGAGCGGTAAACAGCTGCAACCGGCCGTCAACGGAAAATCCCAAACCGGTATCCAGCAGGATGACTTCCGTTTTTGTCTGTATTAAAAAAGGCTGAATGGACAGCAGCATACCTTTAGGATTGGCCAGATTGCCATAAGGGATAAAGGTTTTTCCTGCTTCAACATTGAATTTTCCTTCTTGTAACGGGGCTATTTTCATGCTTGGTAACATTTTGTTTTTTGAAGCGTTTTAATAAGAATCGGGTTAAAAAACGCAAACGAATTTAATATTGGTATTAAAAGTAGCAAACATTTAAAAGAGTAACCGTAAATTTCTTTTATTTTTTTTTGAAAATAAAAACCTACATTAGTAACCCTTTTTAACGATTAAAAGCATTCGTAATTAACAAATTAAACCATGCGGTATATGAAAAAAATACAACAATACTGTTTTAAGAATATGGCAATGCCGGTAGCGATGCTGCTGTTGTTCTTCCTGAACACAATAAACGCGCAGTCGGTTAAACCAAAATTTAATTTTGATTTTGAACAGTATGAAAAGAACGAACAGCTGCCTGCAGGATGGAATGTCTGGGAAAATTATAAAATAGGGAAAGACACGGTCGTTGTTTATTCCGGGAAGCATGCTGTAAAAATCCAGGCAACCGAAGGTGGAAACCCTTATGGAGTGCTGGTCACCACGTTACCGGACAGTTATGAAGGGAAAGAGATCAGGCTGGAAGGCTATATGAAGACGGATAATGTGGAAGGTTTTGCCGGTTTATTTATCCGTCTGGATAAAAACGGAAGCATTGTTGCCTTTGAAAACATGGAGAAAGAGGGGATAGCCGGAACAAACGACTGGAAAAAATACTCCATCGCCGTACCGAACCATCCGGATGCCAGTACGATTTATGTGGGCGCACTCCTTTCCGGAAAAGGACAGATCTGGCTTGACGATTTTGTAATAACCGTCGACGGGAAAAGAATTGAAACCATTAGTTACCCGGCAGACAACGATATAACGGAATTTGCCGCAGGCTCCGGTTTTACAATGAATAAACCCACACCGCAACAACTGGATAACCTGTATGAACTGGGGAAAACATGGGGCTATTTAAAATACCATCACCCGGAAATCGCTGCCGGGAAGTACAATATGGATTATGCGCTTTTCAGAGCACTTCCGATAGTGAAATCGCCAAAATTTGCAACAGATAAAGAAGTCTGGATTGCTTCTTTCGGGAAAATGGAACCTGGAAAAATCAAGCGAAGCTATTACCTGGGCTTCGGACAGGCGGATAACCCTGTCTTTAAAAATGAAGCAGCGTATCCGGATATGAAATGGGCGGACGACGGCTACAAACTGTTGGCACTTTTCCGTTACTGGAACATGATTGAGTATTACTTCCCGTACAAGCACCTGATCGAAAAGAATTGGGACAGCGTACTTAAAAAATACATTCCTAAAGTTTTAGCGGCCCAGGACGAATTGACTTATAAGCTCACGATGATGCAGCTGGTTAGTGAAATTCAGGATTCCCACGGTTTTGTCTTTTCGGCTGGTAAAGCGGTTGAGAATTTTTTCGGGGCCAACATTGCTCCGGTTGAATTAAAAGCGATTGAAGGCAAAATAGTAGTAACCCGTTTGTTAAACGGAATTGGGAAAACGACCAACCTGAAAGTAGGGGATATCATTACTAAAATTAACGGAGTTCCCGTTCAAAAAGTAATAGATGATAAAAAACAATACCTGGCGACTTCCAACAAAGCAACCGAAATCAGGGATATAAGCCGTAAATTACTGCGAACGAATGCAGCGAGCATCAGTGTGACGGTAAACAACGGTAAAAAAGATGAAATTAAAAAAATTGCCAGTCAGCCTTTAAAGGAGGTGCAGTTTTTTGCAGACGATACACCATCGCATAAAATGCTGGAAGGAAACATCGGTTATATTTATCCGGGTGCCCTTCAGAGAGGGGAAATCATCGGCATCATGGAAAAATTCAAGACAACAAAAGGACTTGTTATTGATTTAAGATGCTATCCGTCCGATTTTATAGTGTTTAGCCTGGGCGGTTATTTAATGCCAAAACCAACCGATTTTGTCAAGTTTGCTGCCGGATCACTTGAAAATCCGGGAAGCTTTAAAATGAGCGACAAAGCCTTGCAGGTGGGACGTGAAAATCCGGATTATTATAAAGGAAGGATCGCGATACTGGTTAACGAAACCACCCAGAGTAATGCCGAATATACAACTATGGCCTTGCAGGTGGCGCCAAATGCCAAAGTATTTGGAAGCCAGACAGCCGGTGCCGATGGCAATGTTTCTGAAATTGACCTGCCCGGAAATTTTAAAACCATGATTACCGGATTGGGAGTTTATTATCCTGACCAAAGGGAAACCCAGCGAATTGGTATCGTTCCGGATGTGGAAGTAAAACCCACCCGAAACGGACTCATGAACGATAAAGATGAGGTACTGGAAAGAGCACTCCGATATGTAGCATCAGCAAAATAAAAAGCTTTTTAGCCATAGAAATCCCGTTTGCAAGCGGGATTTTTTGTGGGATATAGCAAGCGAAACCTAGGATATACGGGCTATTGGTCCGGTATGTTTCTCATCGATAGCGGGTTGTCTGCCGGGCCGGCTTTGGCCTTGCTTCTGAAAAAACAGGTAAAAACACGTATAAAAATCAGTGGGCTACTTTTTAGTTTTATGCTTTCAAATGCTGTATACAAAATTATCTTATCGGCTATAAGGTTAAGTATTTTTTGACGATTGAACTATAACCAAAAAACGATAGTAGAAAAAATGAAAATTTCCCAAATTACCATTGCAACCTGTTCGTTGTTTCTTTTTAGTATGTGTCAGAAAGGAGAACAAAAAATGACACAATCTTTTCAGATCGAAACACAGCAGGGAGAAGGTACACAATCTCCGGAAGCATTTAACAGTCCGGTTAATTTAAAAAGCCTTTTGGATGATGCCTCAGCAGCATCATTATTAGCAATGTATTCGCTTCAGAAAAGTAATGCCCTTACCAGGGGCGAAAGCGCAACGGTAATGGAAAACAGCAAGGAAACTGTGAATGAAAAAACAGAAAGTATCATTTTAGAAAATCTGCCACCGGCAGATACATCGTGGTTGCAAAGTCTAAAGGCAAGTTCAAGACAGTAATTAAGTAACCTTTAAAAGTTAGTAAGATGGATAAGAGTACTTGTAATCACAGCGCTGTTTCCGGAACGGAAGCACCGGAAACTCAAAAAAAAGGCATTTATCATGCAATTTCTGCTTTGGTATTGCGTGTATTGACGGTGTTTTTTCCAAAATGTTCCTTGTGCTGGACATCCTATATGTGTATGCTGGTAAGCTTCGGAATCGCAAAAATTTCCTATACCGGATGGTTGTTTCCGCTGCTGTTGCTGCTGCTTATTTTGAATTTGTGGGCATTGCTTAAAAAAATAAAACTAAAAGGATATGCGCCCTTTATACTAAGTCTGACCGGTTCCCTGATTATTTTGATAAGCAGAACGTTTTCGCCATTGACCCAATGGACGGTAATCGTGGGTATGCTGCTTATTTTCTGCGGTTCCCTGTGGAATAGTTTCGCGGTATCCCGGATGCAGATGCAAAGCCTGGCAAATTAGCCAAATCAATATATAAATTAAAAGTTCGGAGTAATACGTAAAAAGCCCCCCTTTATAGTATAGTTGCTTTATCCCGGTAAAACAACTTGTGTAAAACGAATCCTATATAAATAAAGAACGTTGTTTAACCAAAAAAACAAAGCCCCATGAACGGATCATTTATAGTTTCCGCATTTGCAACAATTAACGGAAAAAAGTACTATCTGGGAACAGAATCGGTTTTAAGTGATCACTATACCGATTACAATACAAAAGTATCAATCAGGCAGGTAAAAGCCGATTTCAGATTACAGGATTTTATGGACGAATCACTGAATAAAGCAAGCTTTGACTTTATTGTCCACGGCAGGGAAGAAAGCCTTCCGTTAATGGCAAAACCGGTTGTAGATTCAAAACGATTTTATCGATTATAATGCCACATAAAATGAAGGTCATAGTAAGCATAGTTTAGAGTTCCATAAATAAATTGTGTTTATAGACAGGAGAGGGTAGGTTTGGTTAAGCCTACCTTCTTTGTTAGGGGTATGTCGTTTTGGGTGTAATGGTAAAATCAACTGTTGTTCAGGCTTTTGATGATGCTTTCGGAAACAAGAGGGTTCATGCGGTTCAGTTCCTCAATGATACGCTGTTTTTCCGGTTCCGTCAGTTCCGAAACCGGTTTTTGGAATTGTTCCGGCGAAGCTTCTTTGTAAAACAGGGCATCGGTCCATTCGTTTTGAAGTCCGTCAATAACCAGGTGAATACGGTCGGCAGTACCGTTATTTACAACCGAATGGGTAAAGTTCGCATTAATGTACCAGCAGTCGCCTTCTTCCATAACGAGCCGTTTGTCATCCAGGATAAATATAACGTCCGGATTGGTGATAATTGGTATGTGCAGGCGAAAAGAGCCGTCTTCATAACCCAGGCAGTAATCGCGATGCGGTTTTATCTCGGTTCCTGCGGTTAAATTGAGCAGCCGGACTGCAGTTTTTTCAAAAGGGAAATTATCGAGTATCGATTTAAAATAAGCACAGGATAACAAAGCATCGGTATAATGTATCGCTTTGCTGTTCATTGCCAGGATGGAATCTGATTTTCCGTTTTCCGACATCAGCGCTACCGAAGTCCATTTTCCGTTATAATCGTTCTTGTTGTAATGATCGGTCCATTTGTAGGACATTATTTTGGCAACATCGTCCTGTAAACGCTGTTTGTCAAATGTAAAAGGGAATTTTATTGCACGTACCAGTTCCATACTTTACTCTCTTAACCATTTTTGCATATAGGGAAAAGCTTTTTTTCCTTCGGTTGCGGCTTTTGCCTCACTTAAGGTCATGCCGGCCCATTCTAAAAACGGAAGACCGATGTAATTGCCTTTTCTGAAATTATCCATCAGCATGTCCGAACCGTTTTTATAACCGTTAGCATGAAACACAAATTCAAGCGGAAGCTGTAAATGCTGTGCCGCAGCAAATGACCACAGCAGCGTGCCTATTTCTTCACCGCCCGAAGGCCAGTCGGGACTTTGCTGTTCCGTTCCGGCTACTTTCCGTTCTGCAGGAGTGGTAACGGCGAGATGACCGGCTTCATGCAATAAATCACCGGGATATAACAGGCGTTCAAAATCTACATAAATACAACCAGGACCTAAGGAAAGTCCCGGTAAAAAGGTATCGTGAAGTTCTTTTTCAACTACAGCGATGCCGATTTCATTGAGAAACGTCAGAACTTTTTCAAGTTCCAGGGTATGTTGTACAAACTGCATTCCGGTGTTATTTTGGGAGCTTAAAAATAGTAAAAAGCAGCCTGTCCGGATTAAGTGGTTTTACCTGATTTTAACAGACTATATTAATTCCAGTTCCCGCTGCAGGTTCTCTTTTGCTTTTTGCTCGTAACGGTCGCGGTAAACGGCAGTCTTGTAGATCGTATCCATTGCCAGGAAATGCTGTAAAACCTTTTTTCTTCCCGGATTATACAACATGTCGGGATAAATGGCATATTCCTTACGGATATTCCGATAATAAACGGCATAAATATCCCAGTCTGCTCCCAAAACGGATAAATCGGCATCGGTGAAAAGATTGGTATCTGTATCGGTTTCGGATTCGTGCCGTTTCGTTGCCAGTATATGTTGTTTGCAGCGCTGGATCCGGTGTGCAGGATATCCGATCCGGGTTAATTCTTTTTCGGCCAGCTGTGCACTCTTTTCTTCATTGTCCTGTTTGATGGTATTGTAAACGGCATCGTGATAAAAAACAGCAAACACTACCGTGTCCCAATCTTCAATCATTTCGCTGTGCTGCGTTAAGGAAGCCAGTAAATTTTCAAGATGGCTGAGGTTGTGGTAATACCTTCCGGAACTGTTGTAATTTTTGGCAATAGTATGCCACAGGGCATTGGCAGTGTCCGTATCGGCATCGTATTTAGCGATCAGGTTGCAGAATATTTGTTGGAGCATGAGGGGATTATTTAGGAATTAAATCGCAATACCAGAAACCATAATCCGGAGCAGGAGTTTTTTCGGGATCTGTATTGCAGCTGGTATCTGTTTTTGGGGCTTCATATTTTCGGTGTACGATTTCGCCGATTTCAAAGCGAACAGCTTCCTTAAATAACGGGCCATCAAAGGTAAAGGTATGAAATTCCCCGTTTTCCCCGCAGGGATCTACCGTGTCCGGTAAATCGTTTATAAAGGAATCGTCAATAATCCGTCCGGCGAAACTCTTGTCAAGGTGTTTTTCATTGACGCAGGTTACGATAGTCTTAAAACCCAGGGCAATAAATTCCCGGATAAGTGCTGTAGTCGGGATTTTCCAGAGCGGAAAAACAGCCTGTAAATCCATGGAAGCCAATTTGTTTTCCCGGTAAAGCCGCAGGTCTTCTAAAAAGATATCGCCAAAGATGGAATGGGTAATCCCTTCTGCCTTTAAACCGGTGAGCGTATTTTGCATTACGGCTTCATATACTTCCATCGTAGGCATTTCGGGAATTTCCATTTTTACCAGCGGAATACCGATGCTGGCCGCCTGCTGCTCCAGTAATGCGGTACGAACCCCGTGCATGGAGATCCGGTCATATTGCTTGCTAATGCTGGTTAGCAGGTAATTAACGTCGAAAGTATCGTTTTGAAGGGTTTTATAAAGGGCAAGAGTAGCGTCTTTTCCGCTGCTCCAGTTAAAAACGGCTTTTGGTTTCAAAATAGAAGGATTAAAGCGTAAACTTACAAAAAAAGCAGCGAAAATGTTAGGGCAATCTTTGTAACTTTGAGCTTTCCATTATTCCCGATATGAAGCGACTAACTGCGGTAATTTATTTTATTTGTGCTTTTACACAGGCACAACAACTTGAGAAAGTAGACTTTAAAACAATCAATGCCTCCCTCGCATTTGATGTAGCGGCAAAAAAAATAAGCGGCGATATCACTTATGATTTTGAGGTATTGGCAGCAATCGATACGATTGCGATAGATGCGCAGCGTATGGATTTTACACAGGTAAAGATCAATAACAAAACCGTTGCATTTAAAAATAACGGCAGGAAGCTACAGCTTTTTGAAGGATTTAAAAAAGGGAAAAACAAGCTGACACTGCATTATGAAGCACAACCCAGACAAACCCTCTATTTTATAGGAGCCGGCGATCAGGCCCAGATCTGGACCCAGGGACAGGGGAAATACACCAGTCACTGGCTGCCAAGCTTTGATGATGTTAATGAAAAAATGATCTTTTCACTTACGATTGCTTACGATAAAGATTTTCAGGTACTCTCAAACGGGGTGCTGAAAAATAAAGAACTGAAAAATAACCGGATGGTCTGGCAGTATGCCATGGAAAAACCAATGAGTTCCTATCTGGCGATGCTGGCTATTGGCAGGTTTGCTAAAAAAACGGCAATTACGGCAACGGGCACTCCTTTGGAATTTTACCTTCAGGATACCGATACAGCTAAATTTGAACCGACCTACCGTTATTCGAAGGAAATATTCGATTTTTTCGAACGCGAAATAGGCGTGAAATACCCGTGGCAGGTTTACCGGCAGGTTCCGGTACTGGACTTTTTATATGCCGGGATGGAAAATACTACGGCTACCATTTTTTCCCAGGATTATGTAGTAGATGAAACCGGGTTTAACGACAGAACCTATGTGAATGTCAATGCCCATGAATTGGCGCACCAGTGGTTTGGGGATCTGATCACGGCACAATCGGGTAAACACCACTGGCTGCAGGAAGGATTTGCGACGTATTATGCCTTACTGGCAGAAAAGGAAATCTTTGGAGCCGATCATTTTAACTGGGAATTGTATGAAATGGCCGAACGTTTGCTGCGGGCTTCCAAAACGGATGCGATACCGTTGTTAAATGAAAAAGCAAGTTCGATTACCTTTTACCAGAAAGGAGCGTGGGCTTTACACTATCTGCGCACTAACGTAGGTGAGGAGTCTTTCCGGAAAGCCGTCCAGGCCTATTTGCAGAAATATGCGTTTAAAAATGTAATAACCGATGACTTCTTAGCCGAAATCAATAAGGTTTCGGATTTTGACACACAGCAGTTCCGGAAAAACTGGCTGGAAAGTGCCGAATTTCCAATAGCGGAGGCTTTATCGATTGTCAAGAAGAACAAATTTATCCGGGATTACCTTGAAATAGTAGATTTACAGGATCAGCTTTTAACGGTCAAAGCGCAAAAACTGGAAGCGGTATTACAATCGGATGCCTTTTATCCGGCTAAGGAAGAAGTGATCTATCAGCTTGAAAATACACCGTTTGAGCAAAATGTAGCCCTGTTTCGCGTAGCCTTAAAATCTTCGGATCTGAAAGCAAGACAGGCGGTGGCAAAATCACTGCGCACCATCCCGAAAACCTTTAAAAAAGAATATGAAGTGCTGTTGGACGATGCGTCCTATATCACTCAGGAGATTGCGCTTAAGGCATTGTGGGCACAATTCCCGGAAGAACGTACGCCATTATTGGACAAAACGATGAACTGGCAGGGATTTAACGATAAAAACCTGAGAATAAGCTGGCTGACGCTGGCACTTGCCACAGCCGATTATCAAAACGATCATAAAATGCCGTTTTATGAAGAACTACTGGATTATGCTTCCCCGAAATATGAAAGTAACGTCCGTCAGAATGCGCTGGTCAATTTGTTGTATCTGAACAAAAATGACAGCAATACCTTAGCCTGTCTGGTAAACGGAACCACCCATCACAAATGGCAGTTCAGCAAATTCTGCCGGGAAACCATCCGGACACTGCTAAAAACGGAACGTTACAAAGCCTATCTGACGGAATTATTACCCAAACTGCCGGAAAATGAAAAGGCACAGTTAAAAAGACTGCTCGAAGAATAAAGCAGCCGGAAACAGCTGTTGTATCGCTTATTTTTAAAACTCGTATAATTGGGTTTGTTTATATTTTTAAGTGTTTTGTTGTTATTAAAGTATTGCTTGTTAAATAATGTTGTTTTTTATATTAAATAAATATTAAAAAATGCGATTTGTTTACGCAACTAATACGGACAAATGGTATCTATAAGGTAACAACACTAAACAACAAGCTTATGAATAAAATCAAACTCTTAATGGTAGTACTGGCTTCCATGCTATTGACGATCGGATGTGAATCTGAAAGTACTTATGAAGGAGGCAGTTCCGGAGGTGGTAATATCTCCGGTAATTTTGGAAATCAGGTTTCCCGTGATTTTATCGGACAGATAGTAGACGTTAACAACAATCCTATTCAAAGCGTAAATGTAAAAATAGGAAGCACAACTGCTCAAACAGACAGTAACGGAGTGTTTATCATTAAATCGGCTGCGGTTTACGAACGTTTTGCGTATATCACTGCGCAAAAAGCCGGTTATGTAGACGGCTCGCGTACGATGGTTCCTACTAACGGGAATAATAATGTAAAAATCATGATGCTGCCTTTGCAGCCGGTTCAGGTTATTGCTTCCGGTGCGGCGAGTGAAGTAACGCTTGCTTCCGGAACGAAAGTTGTTTTTGACGGTGCTTTTCAGGATGCAAACGGTGCGGCCTATTCCGGCACTGTGAGTGTCTCAATGTATCATTTACTGCCGTCTGATGCTAATTTAAGCAGCCTAATGCCGGGAACTTTATTTGCCCAGGACGAGAGCGGCAACGCAAAAGCTTTGGAAACACTGGGAATGCTTAATGTGGAATTACGGGGCAGTGCCGGTCAGAAACTGCAAATTGCCAGCGGACATACCGCGCAAATGGTCATGAAAATAGACAACAGCCAGCTGGCTTCCGCTCCGGCAACGATTCCGCTATGGCATTTTGATAATGCCAAAGGCTATTGGATCCAGGAAGGAAGTGCAACCAAACAAGGCAATACCTATGTAGGGAATGTTTCCCATTTTTCATGGTGGAACTGCGATGCCCAATTCCCGGTAATTTCAATGTGTGTGTCTTTGGAAGATGCTAATGGTAACCCATTGTCCAGTATTCAGGTTGGCATTATCAGAAGCGGGAACTTGTATCCGGTTATGGGAACAACCAATACGAACGGACAGGTTTGCGGACTGGTGCCGGCAAACGAAAGCTTAACGATGGTTATTTACGATAACTGCGGCGGAATAATCAGTTCAACACCAATAGGGCCTTTCTCTGGCAATACAACCTTGCCGACGGTTGTTGTTAACAATCCGGGAGTAATGCCCACGCAGATACAGGGGAATCTGGTGAATTGCAGCAATGCCGCTGTGACAAACGGTTATGTTATTTTAAATTACGGAAATCAGCCGCAATATGCCATGATTACAAACGGTGTTTTTAGCTTTAACACGCTGGTTTGCGGTACTTCTACAGTGAACTTTTCTTTAGAAGGATCGGATTATGATAATTTACAGACAACGGGTAACATCACCTATACGTTTACCAGCCCGGTAACGAACATTGGTAATATTGTCGCCTGTAATGCGGTGACGGAATTTATTTCCTATCAGGTTGATAATGATCCAACGGTTTACATATTGACAAACCTGGGAGCATCCTATACACCTAACGGACTGAACATACACGGCAATGGCGTTAATACCGGAATTTATATCTGGGGTAATACCAATGTGCCGGGAACCTATACAACTACCAATTTTAGCGTTGAAGGAGTACCCGGAAACTATATCTCTTCACAGATTTCCAATACGGTTTCTTTTAACCTGAGTAATTTTGGAGCTGTAGGACAATATATAGACCTTACGTTTAACGGAACCTATCCGGATAATATGAATCCGGCGGTCACACATACGATTACGGGGGTAGCCCACGTGATCAGAGATAATTAATTGTTTGTTTGTTATTTTAATCGAAAAAAGACTTTTCATGCATTTGAAAAGTCTTTTTTATTTAAGGTCAGTGATAAATGCTGTTTAGCGAAACAATTCGCCCACTTCGTTTTTAAGGAACGACAAGGCTACCGAACTTGGCGATTGTTTTTCCATCATATCACTTAAAATAATTTCACGCAGTTTATTCGCATTTTCAGCACCCATAGATGCCTTTCGGATAATCTGGATAGTAGTGTGTTTTGCGGTCAGGATAATATTCCAGCTTTCCTCGGAGATATAAATCTGTTGGGTCAGGTTATGTTCGTATTCCTGTTCGATATGGTGGATCAGCAAGCTTTCATAATCATTTTTATCGGAAGTAATCGGAGCAATACGCACCAGTAATTTTGCCGGATTGATTCGCTCTAAAAACAAGGTCATGCGCTCGTAGGCCTGTAAACGAATCGGAAGGGCACTTTTCTGAGCTTCCTTGTGTAATAAAAAACGACGGCGTCCTTCTTCATTTTGGGTGTGCAGGTTAAAGAAATAATAAGCTACACCACCGGTAATGATTGCAGGAACAGTATATGCTAATAATTCGACGATTTTGGTTGCGTCCATAGTATGATCGGGAATATTTTAAAATTAGAATTAAAAATCGGCTCAAAGCGTTACAAATAAACGAATAAAGAAATAAACACGCAAAATAAAAAACTATCGTAAATTAATTGTAATAAAGCGTAATGAGTAGTATTTTTGAAGTTTGATATTATCACCATGCAAAATTATATTGATCAGCTTAACGAAGCCCAGCGTGCGCCGGTTTTACAGAAAGACGGGCCTATGATTGTGATTGCCGGAGCGGGCTCAGGGAAGACCAGAGTATTAACCATTCGTATCGCTTACCTGATGCACCAGGGAGTTGATTCGTTTAACATATTGGCCTTAACCTTTACAAACAAAGCCGCAAAGGAAATGAAAGTGCGTATTGCCAGCATTGTTGGAAACAGCGAAGCCAAAAACTTATGGATGGGAACATTCCACTCGGTTTTTGCTAAAATCCTGCGTAGTGAAGCCGACAAACTGGGATATCCTTCCAATTTTACCATTTATGATTCTCAGGACAGTGTGCGTTTGATAGGACAGATTATCAAAGAAATGCAGCTGGATAAAGACGTGTACAAACCCAAACAGGTTTTGGGCAGGATTTCGTCGTATAAAAACAGCCTGATTACCGTTAAAGCCTACTTTAACAATCCGGAATTACAGGAAGCCGATGCGATGAGTAAAAAACCGCGTATGGGCGAAATCTATCAGAACTATGTTGAACGCTGCTTTAAATCGGGCGCGATGGATTTTGATGATTTACTATTAAAAACAAACGAATTACTGACGCGTTTTCCGGATGTTTTAATGAAATACCAGGATCGTTTCCGCTATATACTGGTGGATGAGTACCAGGATACGAACCACTCTCAGTATCTGATTGTGCGGGCGTTGTCCGACCGTTTCCAGAATATTTGTGTGGTAGGGGATGATGCGCAGAGTATTTATGCCTTCCGTGGGGCGAACATCAACAACATCTTAAACTTTCAGAAAGATTATGAGGGCGTAAACACCTACCGACTGGAACAGAATTACCGTTCTACCCGTAACATTGTGGAAGCCGCGAATACCATTATCGATAAAAACCAGACCAAACTGGATAAGGTGGTTTGGACGGCAAACGATTTTGGACCAAAAATAAAAATCCATCGCAGTTTAACCGATGGTGAAGAAGGACGTTTTGTAGCCGGTACTATTTTTGAGCAAAAGATGCAGCATCAGATGAACAACAATCAGTTTGCGATTCTGTACCGTACCAATGCGCAATCCCGGGCAATGGAGGATGCGCTCCGTAAAAGAGATATTCCGTATCGTATTTACGGAGGATTGTCATTTTACCAGCGTAAGGAAATCAAGGATGTATTGTCCTACCTTCGATTGGTTATCAACCCGAAAGACGAAGAAGCTTTGGTACGTGTTATCAATTATCCGGCAAGGGGAATTGGCGGTACGACCGTAGAAAAATTAATCATAGCGGCGAATCATTACAAACGTTCCATCTTTGAAGTAATGGAACATATTGATAAAATTGATTTAAAACTAAACTCCGGAACCAAAGGCAAACTAAAGGATTTTGTAACGATGGTTAAAAGCTTCCAGGTAATTAATGAAACCCAGGATGCTTTATATCTAACCGATTATGTTGCCAAAAAGACCGGATTGATCCAGGAACTGAAAAAAGACAGCACGCCTGAAGGTATTGCCCGAATTGAGAATATCGAAGTTTTGATGGGCGGTATCAAGGATTTTATTGAAGGACAGAAAGAAGTAGACGGAGCCCGTGGTGCGTTATCGGAATTTATGGAAGATGTGGCTTTGGCTACGGATCTGGATAACGATACCGGCGATGACGACCGTGTAGCGCTAATGACCATTCACCTGGCAAAAGGACTGGAATTTCCAACCGTATTTATTGTAGGGATGGAAGAAGACCTGTTCCCGAGTGCGATGAGTATGAATACCCGTAGTGAACTGGAAGAGGAACGCCGGTTGTTTTATGTAGCCTTAACCAGGGCAGAACACCAGGCTTACCTGACCTATGCGCAATCGCGTTACCGCTGGGGAAAACTGGTTGATAGCGAGCCGTCCCGATTCATTGAAGAAATAGACAGCCAGTATTTGGAATATTTAACACCGGTGGAAACCAATTACCGTTATAAACCGACAATTAATGCCGATATTTTTGGCGATGTGGACAAATCCAAACTGCGACTGGCAAAACCGATTGCCGGAACGCCACCCAAATATATAACGGATAACGAGGAACCGAAAATGGATAGAAATATCCGTAAGCTGAAACCGGTTTCGGGTAATGTACCAACTTCCGGAAGTGCCAATCTGGCCAATAACGCCCTGAATGTAGGGAATATGGTTATGCACGACCGGTTCGGAAAAGGACAGATCCTGAACCTGGAAGGCGTTGGAGCTGATAAAAAAGCGGAAATTAAATTTGAAGTAGGCGGAATTAAAAAACTATTGCTGCGTTTTGCGAAACTGGATGTAATAGGGTAAATTTATAAAAAATGGAAACAGCAACACAACATGATGCAACAGGATTACTCATCTGGCAGGTTGTTATAACAGCCGTGTTTTTTGGGTTAGGCCTTTTATTGTTCTACTATTTCAAACGAATGAAGCAGAAAAATAAAGAACACAACGATAAGCCCCGATAATGTTTAACCGTAAAAGCTATAAGCATGGCAGAATTTATTAAAATTTACCCAGAAAATCCCAATCCGGCAGCTGTTGCCAAGGTTGTGAAAATTTTAAAAGATGGCGGATTAGTCATTTATCCAACCGATACGGTTTATGGATTGGGCTGTGATATTACCAATTCGAAAGCTTTGGAGCGGATAGCCCGGATTAAAGGTATCAAACTGGATAAAGCCAATTTTTCATTTGTTTGCTGTGATTTGAGCAATATTTCCGATTATGTCAAGCAAATCGATACGGCTACCTTTAAAATATTAAAACGCGCTTTACCGGGACCATACACCTTTATTCTTCCCGGTAATAACAACCTGCCGAAAGAATTTAAAAAGAAAAATACTGTGGGTATCCGGGTGCCCGACAATGCTATTGCCCTGGATATTGTTCGCTTGTTGGGGAACCCGATCGTATCGACATCCATTCATGATGACGATGAGGTTATTGAATATACCACCGATCCGGAATTGATTTTTGAGAAATGGCAGAACCTGGTCGATGCGGTAATAGATGGTGGCTATGGAGATAATACCGCTTCCACGGTGATTGATCTTTCAGGCAGTGAACCGGAAGTTATCCGTGAAGGAAAAGGTAGTCTGGATGTGTTGTAGTTATTTTTGTTTTTTGGCAAAATCTTTGTTTATACGATAATATATCATACCTTAGCGTAAGAAAAATTAAGCCAAATCGTTATAAACAGCTATACAAAGTGCTATTCTTAATTTAAATATTTAATTGGTTATTAAAAAAAATTAGGGATACATAAAAGCAGGTCTTTCGGACCTGCTTTTTCTATTTATAGGGATGGTGTTAAAAACAATTAGTTTTTACCAGCCATGTTTTTCATTTCTTTTTCAATCATATCATAGAACTGATCGATTTTTGGAAGGACAACAATTCTTGTTCTTCTGTTTTTGGCTCTGTTATCAGGCGTGTCATTATCTGCTAAAGGCACATAGAAACTTCTTCCGGCAGCGATTAATTGTTTTGGATTTACACCCAAATCTTCCTGTAATACTCTCACAATAGAGGTAGCTCTTTTAACAGATAAATCCCAGTTGTCAATTAATACGGCATTTTTGATAGGCACATTATCCGTGTGTCCTTCAACCATACATTCGAAATCCGGTTTGCTGTTAACTACTTTCGCTACTTTAGCTAAAACTTCTTTTGCTCTGTCGCTCACTACGTAGCTTCCGCTTTTAAATAATAATTTATCGGCAATAGAGATGAATACAACTCCTTTTTCTACATTGATCTGGATGTCCGGATCGCTGATACCCACCGAGCTTTTTAAACTGGTAACGATAGCAAGCGTTACGCTGTCTTTTTTCGTTAACGCATCCTGAAGACGGGTAATTTTTAAATCTTTTTCTTTAAGACTTTCCAAAGATTTTTCCAGGTTTTGAGCACCTTTTGAAGATAAAGTGGTCAAATTCCCCATGTTATTAATTAAATCGGAGTTGTTTTTCTTTAAAAAGTCAAGTTGTCCCGCCATAGCGTCTTTTTCAGTTAAACAAGAATTTAACTTAACGGTACACGTGTTTAAAAGGTCCTGAATTTTTTTATTTTCTTCTTCTAATGATGCAATTTTTTTCTTTGAACCACAAGATGTCAAAGTGATTGCAAGTACTGAAAGGGCAATAACGATTTTTTTCATAAAATGATGAATTTATAGGAATTACAAATTTACTAAGATTTTACTGCGGGTTAAAGTTTAAAAAGATAAACTAATGTTAAATCTTATTTATCAAAAAACCTGCCATTTTTTAAGTAATAGCGATAAACTATTGACCTGTTCCGATAATAATTTTCAGACTGAACGGCACTTCTTTTTTGTAATGACTTGTTAATGAACAGGTAAAAGTAGTAATGTGATTTTAGAATAGCCCAGGTATGTTTGAATTTTCCCTGAAAAAAAAAGCGCACTCCGGCAATTCCATCCAGCGATAACCGGATAAAAAGGGTAGGGAACAATTGCTTTTTGGGTAAATTTTTAGTCATCATCCACAGGGAATTCCTGAAATTCAGGAATGTTTTACGGGGATTTCCGGTATTCAGCGTTGCGCCGCCCACGTGGTATACGGTAGAAAAACCGCAGTATTTTGCCGTATAGCCTTTGTTAAAAGCACGCCAGCACAAATCGATCTCTTCCTGGTGGGCAAAGAAATCGGAATCAAAACCGTTTAATTCCCGGAAAATATTTTTCCGGATAAACATACAGGCACCGGATGCCCAGAAAATTTCGGTTATGTCGTCATATTGACCTTTATCGGCTTCAACGGTATCAAAGATGCGGCCACGGCAGTATGGAAAGCCGTATTTGTCAATATAACCGCCGGCAGCACCGGCATATTCAAAATGTGTTTTCTGTTTGTAATCCAGTATTTTCGGCTGGATAATCGCTGTTTGCGGTTCCCGCTCAAAAAGTGCAAGTATCGGTTGCAGCCAGTTCTCCGTTACTTCAATATCGGAATTTACCAGCGCATAAATCTCTTCTTCTACCTGTTTCAGGGCTTCATTATAGCCTCCGGCAAAGCCAAAATTGCGACTGTTGCTAATGATTTTTACCGTAGGAAAGTGCGCTTTTACATAAGCAACGGACGTATCGGTTGAGGCGTTATCGGCCACATAGATAGTCGCTTCGGGCGAATGGTGGATCACGGAGGGTAAAAACTGTTCCAGTAATTTTACGCCATTCCAGTTTAATATGACTACAGCTGTTTTTTTCAAAGTATACGCTTTATTTAGGATATAAAATCGGGCAGTTCCCGAAGGAACTGATACTCTTGTTTTTCATAATCCATCCGGCAAAAATAATGATTTAGTCCGTTGGTCACCATTAAATAATCGGCCGCCAGCACCATATTGTACCGGGCAATCTGGTCGAAAGTGCCTTGTGTAATGGCTACTTCGGGAGCTTTACATTCTACTAACAGGAAAATCGAACCGTCCGGTTTAAACACTACCGCATCGTAACGTTTGGTTAAACCGTTAATTTTGATGACTTTCTCTACGTTGATAAAAGATTTGGAATAGTTCTTTTCCTGTAGTAAAAACTGAACGACATGCTGGCGTACCCATTCTTCCGGTGTGAGCTGGATAAATTTTTTACGAATCTCATCAAAAATAGCCACTTTATTTTCACTATTTTTGAACCGGAAGGAATAGGGCGGAAAATTCAATTTTTGCATAGTACAAATATAATTTGAAGTTTTTAATTTCCCGACAACTGTTAAAGAATCTATTTTGGACGAAGTATTAAAAATCATAAAGGATATAAAGGCAGGCGACATCAAACCTATCTATTTTTTGATGGGAGAAGAACCGTATTATATCGATAAGCTGGCAGGATATATTGAAGATAATATTTTATCGGAAGATGAAAAAGGCTTCAACCAGATGGTTTTGTATGGACGCGATGTGACGGTAGAAGAGATTGTATCAAATGCGAAGCGTTACCCGATGATGGCGGACCGCCAGGTGGTGATTGTAAAAGAAGCACAGGAATTATCCCGGACCATCGACAAACTGGAAAGTTATGCCGAGAATCCGCAGCCTACAACGGTTTTGGTAATCTGTTATAAATACAAAACGCTGGATAAGCGTAAAAAAGTGACCAAAGTACTGGATAAGGCCGGAGTGGTTTTTGAAAGTAAAAAACTATATGAAAATCAGGTAGGCGACTGGTTAAAACGCGTTTTATCCGGGAAAGGCTATCAGATTGAACCCAAGGCGGCAGCAATGCTTGTGGAATTTTTAGGTACTGATCTAAGTAAGATTTCCAACGAATTGGACAAACTGGCGATCATTTTACCCAAAGGAAGTACGATCACGCCAAAAGTCATTGAAGAAAATATCGGTTTCAGCAAAGACTACAACAATTTCGAATTGCGGAAAGCCATAGGGGAAAAGAATCAGCTGAAAGCCTATCAGATAGCCGATTATTTTGCACAAAATCCAAAAGACAATCCTTTGGTTGTTACGACCGGATTAGTGTTTGGCTTCTTTTCGCAGTTATTGCAATACCACGGACTGAAAGATAAAAATCCGGCTAATGTGGCGAAAGTTTTAAAAGTAAATCCGTATTTTTTGAAGGATTACGATGTGGCGATTAAGAATTACCCGATGAAAAAAGTGAGTCAGATCGTAGCGATATTGCGTGATGTGGACGTGAAAAGTAAAGGGGTGGGTGCTAATGCGTTACCGCAGCATGATTTACTGAAAGAGATGCTGGTTAAGATTTTTAATTAACACTTCATAAACGCTACCACACTGATATTATTACGATATTTGGCGTTCAAAATAAAAAAGATTATGGGAATGAATAAAAATACCATCTTAGGATGGGCAACGTTAATCATGGTTATCATGGGATTTTTACTGATTGGCTTGGGAATTTTCAGATACAGTGAAGTTTCAGGCTGGGGATTCGCAGCGGTAGGAATTGGCTTTTTGGCGAATGCATGGGTTTTTAACGCCCTTAAAGGAAGAGTGTAAAACCATAATAAGAAATCCGATAAGCGTTAATGTAGCGCTATTCTATATAAAAAACAAACCCGGAACGAGTTACTTGTTTCGGGTTTGTTTTTTGCATTACCGGATAACGAAAAGCTAATAATAATCCAATTGGCGGATTACAATTGTTTCCGGATTTTTGTCGCTTTTAGCGTCGTAAACCAGCATTTTGGTCCAGTTGTTTGAACGGTCAAAAGCTAAATACCGGTACTCTTTAAAAGAAGTGATTACTCCTTTTGAATCGGTTGTTTTATGCGACAATAACTGATTGTCTGTATTGTAAGTCAATACCGCTGAAAATTCCCCGGTAACAATATTGTCTTTATAGACCCGATAGGAGACATGCTGTACCCGGTTATTCCGGTATGTTGTTTTTCCTTCATTGATTTTTTTACCATCGGCATCCTTATTAACAGATTCCACTATGGTAGGCGACAGCCAAGTCATCGTTATGGTCTGCAGTAACTTACCATCGCGATCATAGATTTTTTCAGTTCCAATTTTATTGTTTTTATAGGAAGGAACCAGTTTCATAATGATAGTGCCTAAACTATCGGTAACGACCATTTCGGTATATTTACCTTCTTCATCAAATAAAAATAACTGGTTGCCTTCTGTATGGGCAGCTCCGTTTTCCCATTGATCGTTTATTAATTTGGGGCGATATGAATGCTCCCGGGTACTTTTTACACGGCCGTGAAGTCCATGCTGCAGCTGGGCAAATGAAGGCAGTGCCATAAAACATAGTAGTATCAGTAACAATCGGTTGGTCATGCAGTTGCTGGGTATTTCAGTTTGAACTCTTTCTGAAACGAAGATATAAAAAGGAGCGTAATCCTTACTGTTTTTAGACCACTATCTCAAACAGGCTGAAAGAACCGTCTTTATAATGTTCCGGCAGATCATCTGTGGCGGGATATTCAAAAACGCCTAAATAGTTGAAACCGCACTGGATATAATAATTGTTCAGTTTGTCGTTACCGCTTCCGGTATCCATGCGGATGTATTCTTTTCCGTTCTCTTTAGCAAACTGTTTTGCCCAGGCTACGATATGTTTAACAAAACCATTGCCGCGAAACTGCGGATTGGTGGCGATGCGGTGAATATAAATTGCCGGATCCCGGTCTTTTTCCTGCCAGATAAACGGATCATTATAGGTAATCACAAATACACAGGCAATCTCACCGCCAATTATCATTTTCCATTGGCGGTTTTCCCGGATTTCGGTTTCGACCAATCCGCGTTCAAAACCTTTCCGGTGTTTTTCGGCGACACTTTTCTGGTAGTCGGTTCCGGCTTCATACAGCTGAAAGATAGTGTCTATATCCTGAAAGGTACTAGTTGCAATAATCATAATTATACAGATTGAGTTGGAATGCTAATGTAAGATAAATAGGATTATTGTAGTGAAATTTGTGATTTTTTTATTAAATATAATAATGTGTGTGATATTTGTAAAATAATTGTTTATGATTAGCCGACAGGTAAAAAAGAAAAACCATCTTAAAAAGATGGCTTTACAATTATTGGCGATTAACTCAAATCTGCTATTTCGGCTGTTGGTGCATTCGTTTTTACCGATTCAATTCCGTTATCACGATTGCTGGCGTTTTCATACATTTGGCTGGTACCGATTATTTCACCGTTTGCTGCTTTCAGATTAAAATAGGATTTTCCGTTTGTTGCCGTTCTCCGGTCGTAACGGGAATCTAACGGCGCATTGTTTTTTACGGAATTAATCCCGTTCTGGCATCCGGATTTTGTTGTATACCCTTCGCTGGTAAGAATAATTTGCCCGTTAGCGGCTTTTAAATTGAATTGGAATTCCCCATTGATCCTTTTTTTAATTTCAAATTTTCCCATTGTTATTTTTTTAATGTTATGAGGAACAAGATTACTCCGGAATTAGCGGTAAGCCTTACGGGTTTCCGTAAAAGTGATCGTGAATAAACAACGGGAAAAGGATAATGGACTGCTTGAAAGACTACTTAAAACGGTAGCCGATACCGATTCCCATATTCCACTTTCCGTTTTGTGTGGCGGTTTTGGCATTGTAATAAAACGGAAGCTGTAGGGCAATTTTTCCATAGCAATAGGTTAATCCGGCGCCTAAGTTTGGCGTAACAAAAGCATTTTTAGGTTCGGAATGGTCTTCTTTAAAACGTAGTGATGGAAGCATTCCTAATAATAACTTTGACTTTCCGTTTGTATAACTGATATTCGGACCGACGAAATTTAAGTAAGCTCCTTTGTCTACATAACCGGCAATTACAGTACCTTCAAACAGGGAAAAGCCAATTTTGGAGCTTGGATTGGTATTAGGCTCGTTGTTTTGGGCGTTTACAGACGGACACATAAAAGCGATTGCAAACAGGAAGCAATAAATAGTTTTCTTCATTTTCTTAAAATGCTGTATTATTCGATAGCGGGGGCGAATTTAGCGCTTCAGGAAAAAGAAGATTTTGATCCTGTTATAGGTTAATTAAAATATGTAATAAGGATTGAATATTTTGTAATTAACGGAATCTGCGGTATTGAGGATAGCTGTTTACTTTTTCAGAAAGGCCATTCCCCGCGAAGCCGGCCAGACTTCCTGAAAACCGTATTGTTCATATAAACGGTAAGCATCACCGTCGGCAATCAGACTGATATAGCAGGAAGCAGGCAGTGATTCGTCAATAAAAGCTTTTAACTGCTGCATGATCAGTTTGCCCAATCCTTTTTTCTGGTGATCCGGCAATACACAGATATCCACAATCTGGCAATGGCAGGCACCGTCACCGATAATTCGTCCCATCCCGACAGCCTGGTTATCGTTTTCGGTATCCATAATGACCACACTGCACACCGAATGACGCAATCCTGTTTCGGCGGCTTCCGGTGTTTTAGGGCTTAATCCGCTGGACACGCGAAGATGGATATAGGTTTCCGGACTAACGTCCTGATAAACGGCTTTGTATTTCATGGCACTCTGGAAAGTTTTTTGTTTAAGAATGGTTGGAGTATATGCTGTTAAAAGCAGCCGGATAAAGATAAATCAAAAAGTAATAACTGCGATTATACAGTTGTAAAGGGATAATATGATTAATAATAACAAGTATATGCTGTTATTTTTTTATCTTTAAGTCACTGTTAACTATTTTATTTTGAATTATTTACCCCTAAAAAATAAAAATTATGGAAACAACGACTACTAATGACATCAAAAAGCAACAAAAAACACTTAAAATCCTATCGTCCATATTCGCGTTATTTGCCTGGCTGGTAGCGCTTGGAACAATTATCGGTACCGGTTATCTGTTGTTTACTCCCAGAGGCATTGGCGCCTGGATATTACCGGCTTTTACATTTATTGCAGGATTCCTGATTTTCCTGTTTTTATATGCTTTTGCCAAAATCATAAACATCTTAATTGAAATCAGCAACCGATGAAAAAGTGCCTGATCTACTTCGTAAGCGCTGTTGTATTGATTTCCTGTGCGGATAAAAAAGACAGCGAAAGTGAAACAACAGATGTTGTTTTGGTGGGTGGCGGGATTATGAGTGTAACATTAGGAACCATGTTAAAAGAACTGGATCCCGGATTGTCGGTAGCGATGTATGAAAAATTAGATGCCGTCGGACAGGAAAGTTCGGCTGCATGGAACAATGCCGGTACGGGGCATTCCGCTTTGTGTGAGCTCAACTACACACCGGAATTGAGTGACGGTACGATAGACATTCATAAAGCTGTGGAGATTAACGAGTCTTTTGAAATTTCAAAAGAGTTCTGGTCTTATCTTGTACGGGCTAAAAAAATTGGTCCGCCGCATTCGTTTATCAATCCCACGCCACACATGAGTTTTGTAACCGGTGAGAAGAATGTTACCTATTTGAAAAAGAGGTTTCTGGCGCTGCAAAAAGCACCGCTTTTTACCGGGATGGAGTTTTCGGATAATCCGGAGCAAATCAGCAAATGGATTCCGTTGGTTATGAATGGGAGGGATGCTTCCCAAAAAATCGCGGCAACCAAAATCGATATTGGTACCGATGTTAATTATGGTGCACTAACGCAGGAACTGACGGCAAATCTGACCAGGTCTGCCAAAACATTCCTGAAAGTGAATCATCAGGTGACTAATTTTAAAAGGAATAAAGACGGTACCTGGAAGGTTTATGTAAAAGACCTGACTACCAATCAGACGAAAACCATCAACGCCCGTTTTGTTTTTATTGGTGCCGGTGGTGCGACATTGCCGCTGCTTGAAAAAACACATATCCCGGAAGCCAAAGGCTACGGCGGTTTTCCGGTTAGCGGAGAATGGCTGGTGTGTAACAATCCTGAGATTATTGCACAGCACCAGGCTAAAGTTTACGGTATGGCCTCGGTTGGTTCTCCGCCTATGTCGGTGCCGCATCTGGACACCCGTATCATCAACGGCAAAAAAGAGCTGCTTTTCGGACCTTTTGCCGGCTTTACGCCGAAGTTCCTGAAAAACGGTACCTGGACTGATCTTCCGGAATCTTTTAATTTTTATAATATCCGCCCGATGCTGGAAGCCGGACTGGACAATGTCCCGCTGACAAAGTACTTGCTGGAACAGGTTGTTTTAACACCCGAACAACGTATGGCCGCTTTAAAAGAGTATTTCCCCAAAGCAAAAATGGAAGACTGGGATCTTCGAATTGCCGGACAGCGGGTTCAGGTTATTAAAATTGACCAGTCTACACAAGGCGGTATTCTGCAATTCGGAACAGAAGTAGTTACAGCTTCCGATGGAAGTGTGGCGGCTTTACTGGGCGCTTCTCCCGGGGCTTCAACTTCGGTATCGATTATGCTGAAAGTCATCGAAAAATGTTATGCCGAAAAACTCAAAACACCGGAATGGCAATTGAAAATCAGAGAAATGATTCCGTCCTATGGCCAAAAACTATCCGATAATATCCCGTTAGCAAATGCAATACGACAAAAGAACTGTGAAACACTGGGAATTGTCTGGAAAGAGATTGCGGAGGATGGGAAGTAGCAAAAAGCAAAGGGGCAAGGGGCAATTTTGATGGTGTAGAAAAGGAAGTAGCAAAGGGCAAGAGGCAAGGAGCAATTTTGATGGTGGAGAAAAAGCAAAAAGCAAGAGACAAGGAGCAAAAAGCAAGGTATAAGAATTTTTAAATCAATAATCAGGCAGTTACCAACTTTATGTATCACTACAAGGTTGGTAATTGCTTTTTTTTATTTTTTTGCCCTTTGCCTTTTACTAATTGCCCTTTGCTAATTGCCACTTATCAATTCTTTATAAAAACGTTAAATTCAACTTAAAATAATGTAATATATGTATTCAACTACGTAGTTTTGTATTGTAAATAAAAATACTATGAAAACAGTTATTAAACCTATAAAAAACGAATATTCAGCTGCTGCTGTCGATTTGATTTTAAGCATTCAGCAAAAGGAGTTTAACGTTCCCATTACTTTAGAAGATCAGCCGGATTTGCTGGCGATTGACCGTTTTTATTATACTAATGGCGGGTGCTTTTGGGGTGCTTTTATCGGTGAGGAACTGGTAGGCACTATTGCTTTGGTAAAATATGCCGATCAAGAAGGTGCCATCCGGAAAATGTTTGTTAAAAAGGAATACAGAGGTAAAGAGCTGGCGATTGCCCAGCAATTATTAGAGATCTTAATTGCCTATAGCAAAGAAAATGGTATAGAACACTTATATTTGGGAACCGTTTCAATATTGGAAGCAGCTTTACGTTTTTACGAACGTAACCATTTTGTCCGTATTGAAAAGGAAGCACTGCCGGAACAATTTCCGTTAATGAGTACCGATAATGTATTTTGTCATTTAACGCTAAATCAGGTATAATGAATATTATTGATGAATCGGGTATTTTAGCCATATCCACAAGACTACAGCGTCTTAGTGAACAGTTGCGTAAAGACGGCGCCTTAGTGTATAAGGCTTTCGGTATTGCGTTTGAACCCAAATGGTTTCCGGTTATTTATACGCTTCATCATAAAGAAGTATTGAGTGTAGTGGAAATAGCGAACGAAATTGGCTATACCCATCCGTCAACAATAAGCCTGTTAAGAGAACTTGAAAAACAAAAGCTGATCCGTTCTAAAAAGGACAAAATAGACGAACGCAAACGCCTGATTCTGCTCACAGCAAAAGGACAGGCGCTTATAGAAGAAATGAAACCCGTTTGGGAGGTTATCAGTACGGCGCTGAATGAAATAGCCGACAATCAGAACAATTTATTAAAAGCCATCAACGAAGCCGAAAGTAAAATAGCCAATCAGAGTTTTTTACAAAGGGCGATGCAGTTGAAAGAGGGGAAGTAAGGGCAAAAAGCAAGAGGCAAAAGGCAAAAGGCAAAAGGCAAGATGTAGGAGGTTAGAAGTATGATATATTAAGGGTTACTTCAAACCTCAAATATCAACCCTCTTCAATATAAGAAGTTAGAAGTACGATATATGAATGGTGTTTCTTAGAGGTTACTTCAAACCTCAAATATAAACCCTTTTCAGTATAAGAAGTGAGAAGTACGATATACGAATGTGTATCTTAGAAGATACTTCGTACTTCAAATATCATACCTCATAAATTAATATAAGAAGTTAGAAGTACGATATACGAATGTGCATCATAGAGGTTACTTCAAACCTCAAATATCTTACCTTGTAAATTCAATATAAGAGGTTAGAAATATGATATACGAATATGTTTCTTAGAAGATACTTCGTACTTCAAATATCATACCTCGTAAATCAAACTTCATAAATCAAACTTCATAAATCAAACCTCATATTTAACCATATCGTTACATTATTTCCCGGACTTATTACATTCCTTGTGTGCTATACTTCACACAAGCTTTTTTGCAGGGATATACTTTCTTTTTTTGCACTGCGGTTTATTATAAACGGCAGATAATGGAAGCATAAATAAAAAAGTAACGAATGAAAAAAATTAGAAACAGTATTTTTTACGTCAGTATCATTGGCGGATTTTCCGTGCTAATGTATTGGATTATTTTATTGGGAGCAAAACTGGAAGTGGGAAGAAACATCACCGTTCCCCAATCCGATAAGGCACAATGGGCTGAATTTGTAGACTCTTTTGTTCATAATTTACAACATCCGTTGGCGCTTTTACTGGCACAGATTATCACGATTATCTTTGTCGCCCGTCTATTCGGATGGATCTGTATAAAAATGAAGCAGCCAGCGGTAATCGGAGAAATGATTGCTGGTATTGTGTTGGGACCTTCGTTAATAGGGATGTATTTCCCGGAATTTTCCGCAACCTTATTCCCGGCTCAGTCATTAGGAAACCTGCAATTCCTGAGTCAGATAGGACTGATACTGTTTATGTATATCGTGGGGATGGAAATCGATATGAAGATATTGCGAAACAAAGCCCATGATGCAGTTGTAATCAGTCATGCCAGTATTATTATCCCTTTTGCCTTAGGGATGGGACTGGCTTATTTTATTTACGATCAGTTTGCTCCGGCGAATGTACAGTTCGCTTCTTTCGGATTATTTACCGGAATTGCGATGAGTATTACGGCTTTCCCGGTACTGGCAAGAATTGTACAGGAACGCGGTATTCATAAAACCCGATTGGGAACTATTGTTATTACCTGTGCCGCTGCCGATGATATTACGGCCTGGTGTATATTGGCAGCCGTTATTGCGATTGTAAAAGCCGGTTCGTTTGAAAGTGCCTTGTACACTATTGTAATGGCATTGGTTTATGTGGGCATTATGCTAAAAGTAGTGCGTCCGTTCCTGAAACGAATCGGAGATTTATATTCCACAAAGGAAAGTTTAAGCAAGCCGATAGTAGCTATTTTCTTTTTAACGCTGATCATTTCGGCTTATGCTACAGAAGTAATCGGTATTCATGCCTTGTTCGGAGCGTTTATTGCCGGAGCGATCATGCCGGAAAACATCAAATTCAGAAACCTGTTTATTGAAAAAGTTGAAGATGTTGCGTTGGTACTTTTATTACCGTTATTCTTTGTATTCACTGGATTAAGAACACAAATAGGATTGTTGAACGATCCGTATTTATGGAAAGTTGCCGGAATGATCTTCCTGGTAGCCGTAATCGGAAAATTTGTGAGCAGTACGTTTGCCGCAAAATTTGTCGGGCAAAACTGGAAAGACAGTTTGTCAATCGGTGCCCTGATGAATACCAGAGGATTAACGGAGCTGGTTGTACTGAATATCGGGTATGATCTGGGCGTATTGAGTCCGCAATTATTCTCGATGATGGTTATCATGGCATTGGCAACTACTTTTATGACAGGACCTACTTTAGACCTTATCAACTGGATTTTTAAGTCCAAAGAGGAAGAAGTGCCGCAGGATATGAAAACGTTAAGTCAATACAAAATACTATTGTCATTCGGGAAACCGGAATCTGGGAAAACCTTATTCAAACTGGCTGACAGTCTGACGAAAAAATTACAGGACAATTCGGAGCTAACGGCTATGCACATCGCACCGACGAATGAGCTGCACCATTATGATACGGAAGAATATGAAACGGTTAGCTTTAAAGAAGTAATTGAAGAGTCGAAAACGCTGAACCGACAGGTGACAACGATGTTTAAGGCTTCAGCCGATATTGACAATGAAATCACTAATGTTGTCAATAAAGGGGATTATGACTTGCTGTTAATTGGCTTAGGACAATCCATTTATGAAGGAAGTTTGCTGGGGAAATTATTAGGATTTACTACGCGAATCATCAACCCGGAGAAGTTATTGAACACGGTAACCGGAAAAGAGAATATTTTTGACAACGCTATTTTTGATGAAGGAACCAAGCATATTTTGTCGAAATCCCGTGTTCCGGTTGGCATCTTTATCGATAAAAACTTTGTAAAAGCAGAACGTATTTTTATTCCGTTGTTTACAACACAGGATAATTACCTGATTAATTATGCCCAGAAGCTGATTCACAATTCCGGTGCGCAGGTAATCATATTGGATATTGAAGGCAAAATAAAGAATGATGCCGAAACCAAAGAAAAAATCAGAGCAATAGAGCAGGTAGCCCCTAGCCATATCATGCTGCAAAAAGAACAGGTTGTTGAAAAAGAATTCCTGAAAGAGCAGGATTTAATGCTGATCAGTTCTGAAAGCTGGAAAAGATTGCTGGAATCTAAAAAACCGTGGTTGTCTGAAATTCCATCGACTTTGATTATCGCTGATGAAAAAACGGTATAGAAGTTCGATATAAGAGGTTAGAAGTATGATATATGAAGGTGTTTCTTAGAAGCTACCTCGTACTTCAACTATCAAATATCAACCCTCATAAATCCCACTTCTAATATCAACCTTAAAAAAACACTACCATCTTACTAATGCGTAAATAAAAACACCCTGTTGGTTTTAAATCAGCAGGGTGTTTTGTTATGTTGTAAAAGGCTGGTAGTTAGCTTTATCCTTATGGCTGTATAGGATCGCAGTCTTTGGTTAATACCGGTATTTCGCAACCGATTGCTCGGGTAAGTTCCGGCGGACCCATCGGGTCAATGCAGATCATTACAGATTGTGTATAAGTATACGGTAGTGCAGGACCTACACCACCACCTTTAATAGCGCCTTTTTCGCTATCTGTTAACACAGAAATTACTTTCTTTTTAAGGTTAAGCTTTTTCATTATATAATTGTTTTAGGGTTGTTCTTTTAAGGATTTTAAAAGTAGCTAATTAAATAATAACTGCTTACCCTTATTTAGGGTATTTTGCCCTATTTTGTTTTATTGTAATAAGGCAGTATGCGGGTGGTGAATGGTTGATGTAAGAAGTATGATATACGAATAAGTATCTAATTGTTCCTTCAGATATTTAGTATTGTCTAATATAGTAACTAAGTTAAGTATAGAGTTTTTATTTAATAATGGAATTGTATTCTGATTTTTCAACAAAATTTTCATAATACATTTTTGTAATTTCTGCTATTAAAGAGATTATTGTAAATTCTGTATTTGCTTCTGGTGCATCGGTGTTTTTAGTTTTGTCAGAAATTTGATTGATTAATTTTTGAGCATCCGAATAACAGTTTGAATTACTGTCAACCATATTTAATAATTCAACGGCATTTTGATAACTTTTTGCCGCAATTTCAGATTTCGCTTTTGCAATATTTTCTTTGCAAATTTTAGATTGGTACCCTTTGTAATATGTAATTGCATTATTCTGAGCTTCTGAATAACAATTATTTCCAGTCTCTGGAATTGATTGCAGTAAACTAATCGCCTGTACATAATCTTGTTTAGTATAAAGATTTGCTGCTTTAATCATTATGTTTGAACAGTTTTCATTGAAATATTCATAAATATTTTCTTTGCCTTTTTTTATAAAGTTGACCAAATCGTTATCTGTATTTTTTATTGATGTAAAAGCATTTGTTATTGCAAGTTGTTCCGTTTTTCCGCTCCCTTTTATTTTTTTTGAAATAATATTGAAATATTTTCTTGAAGAAATTTGTTTAATATTTAGAGTTAAGTCAATTGTTATAATTGTAATATTTTCTAGACCACCTTGAATCACATTTATATCATCAATGTTGATTATTGGAAAAATAACAAAATCATTGTTATAACCATACGTTACAACTCCAGATTTGTCAATCAAATTGGAAAGTTTACTTTCCAATTTTGCTATATGATTTTCATTTATTTTTCCATTTTGATTAGGAAGAATTAAACCAATAGTAAAATCTGTATTCTGAGCATAACAAGTGCTGGATAAAATTATTAATAGTAATAAAAAAATATTATTCATAATTAGTTGATTGTTAGATAGACTGTACTTCCTTTTATTTCTTTACTTGGATTTAAACCAATTTCTTTTAAATATTTAAAAATTTCAAGCGCAAATTTATTTGGGGAATAATTATTTTGATTTTTATCTTTAAATGGTATTCTAACGTCGTCAAAGATCATTTTTAAATTAGTTGTTCCTTGAATATGATAATTATTGTTAAAAGAATTAGAGGAAAACCATTCCTCTAAAACGTCAGATAGAGCCAATTCATCATTACCAATAGGGCTTGCCATATTATAGATTGAGTTTTCTGCAAAAGAAAAATCTATCAATATTGAACGACCATTTTTAATAATATCAGTAAATTTTAAATTTATTGTAGCGATAAACTCTTCCATACATTTATCCACAGCTTTTGAAATTAGTCTACCAATATCGCCTGTTTCAAATTTCCCAGAATTACTAACTTTGTTAGAAAGAGAATTACCCGTTGAAGTATCATAGGAAGAAATAATAACACTGGCACTAGTGCCAGCGTTATCACTTTTTGTATCAACCTCTGCAACTACATAAATATCACAACCTGCCATTTCAATTATTTTAGATTTAATATCATTTTGGTTATCCGAAGTAAATATTTGATTGTCTTTTGCAGATTTCAATTTACCAACGAAATCAACAGTAGTGTAGCCACGAGTATCAAAACCCTCTTTGATTTTTGTAATAGCAATCCGACTATTAATATTTTCATCTAAAATTGTTCTTAAATCTTCTCCATCTTTTGTGAAGGGAATTACCATTATTTTGGGTAATGGTATTATAGTCTGAGCAAAATTTATTGATGATGATAACACAACAATAAAAAGTGATATTATTATTTTCATAAATTTATTCGGTAGTTATTTCACATTTTAGATTTACACCAGCTTCGGATTTTGTTGAAATAGCTCCACCACCATTAATAACGGTACAGATTGAAAAGTTCTCGTCTTCTACTTTTTCAACGACAATTTGTCCGATTTCTTTTTTTCTAGGGATCTTTTTTCCATCAATCATTAAAGAGGTTAATTCAAAAACTTTTAGAGTGGTTTGTGGTTTTAATCCAATTCCAGTTCCACCAGAAATTAAAACCTTAGTAGCTTCATTTAAAGAGTTTTTTTCTTCGATATTTGCTATTGAAGCTATAATTTTAAAATTGTCTTTTATGAATTTTTCAATATTTGGCTTAATAGCTTTTAAAGCATCATCGTAACCATTCTTTCCTTTTCCCTCTGCAGAAAATTTTTCAGAAGCCATGATTTCTCCTGTTGAAACATCAATGATTTTAATACTAAATGAAATTTTAGCTTTTCTGCTCGGTATTGGAAAACCGCTAATCCCACTAATTTCACTCTGTTTTTCTTCAAATAATGCTTCTGAAACATTGCCAGTCACTATATAGCTTGCACCCATGGATTTTGACTGTTCAACGGTTTGTCCATCAATATAGTCCTCACTTTTTTGAGTTGTTTTTTCGTTTTTAATCAATGCCATTTTTTCTCTCTCAACTAACGTAAACCTTTTTGCATTTAAAAAAGCGTTTGAGACAGCATCTTGAATTGCAATTACATTAACATCTTGGATGTAATTATTTCGATTACTATTACTGTTAGATGTAATATTAAAAGGCATTATTCCGACAATGGTTTTTGTTTGTGAAAAAGCCGTAAGGGTTAATAATATTGAAATTGAGGTTAAGTAAATTTTTTTCATTGTTCTTTTTTATAAGGTGTTTATAATTATTTATGAGTTTTGTAAAGGATTAATAAATGTTCAGTAACATATAATTTATTGTAATATTTGAGGAGCAATATTTAGTTTGTAAATAGACTAAACTTTTTGAAGATTTTATTACGGGAATCCGTAAAGAAATATTTTATATCCAGGTTGTTAATATTGATTAAATGAAGTTAGAATGCTTTGTGTTTTTTAAGATAATGGATTAAAGCATATACAATGGTGAATCCTAAATGAATGCACGATGGAAAAGTACAATATAAGAAGGTGTTTCTTGGAAGTTCCTTCGTACTTCAAATATCAACCCTCGTCAATCTAATATAAGAAGTGAGAAGTATGATATATGAAGGTGTTTCTTAGAAGTTCCTTCATATCTCAAATATCAACCCTCACAAATCTGAAATAAGAGGTTAGAGGTATTATATAAGAAGATGCTTCTTAGAAGTTCCTTCATACCTCAAATATCAGACCTCACAAATCAACCCTCAAACCTCGTAAATCAAATATCATAAATCCATTTTTTAAAGCTATATTTGTGCTCAAAATAGACAATAAACACATTATAATATGTCAGACGATAAGAAAGTAATATTTTCGATGTCGCGGGTAAGTAAAACTTACTCCAGCACGAATAAGCAGGTTTTAAAAGATATTTACCTGAGTTTTTTCTACGGTGCTAAAATTGGTATCTTAGGTTTAAACGGTTCGGGTAAATCGTCTTTATTAAAAATTATTGCCGGAGTTGATAAGAACTACCAGGGTGATGTTGTTTTTGCACCAAATTATACTGTAGGGTATCTGGAGCAGGAGCCGCAACTGGATGAAAACAAAACGGTTATTGAAATCGTTCGTGAAGGTGTTGCCGAAACGGTAGCAATTCTGGATGAGTTCAATAAAATCAACGATATGTTCGGTTTACCGGAAGTATATGAAGATGCCGATAAGATGCAGAAGCTGATGGACCGTCAGGCGGAACTTCAGGATAAGATCGATGCAGTAGGAGCATGGGAACTGGATACCAAACTGGAAATCGCGATGGATGCTTTGCGTACACCGGAGCCGGATACCCCGATTAAAGTATTGTCAGGAGGAGAGCGCCGCCGTGTGGCTTTATGCCGTTTGTTATTACAGCAGCCGGATGTATTGTTACTGGATGAGCCTACCAACCACCTGGATGCGGAAAGCGTACTTTGGTTAGAGCAACACTTACAACAATATGCAGGAACGGTAATTGCCGTAACCCACGACCGTTATTTCCTGGATAACGTTGCCGGATGGATTTTAGAACTGGACAGAGGTGAAGGTATTCCATGGAAAGGAAACTATTCTTCCTGGTTGGATCAGAAATCAAAACGTATGGAGCAGGAAGAAAAAGTTGCTTCAAAACGCAGAAAAACATTAGAACGTGAGCTTGACTGGGTACGTCAGGGAGCCAAAGGACGTCAGACCAAACAGAAAGCGCGTTTACAGAACTACGATAAATTATTGAACGAAGATCAAAAAGCATTGGATGAGAAATTAGAAATCTACATCCCGAATGGTCCTCGTTTAGGAACCAATGTGATTGATGCTAAAAATGTAGCAAAATCATTTGGGGACAAACTATTATATGAAGATTTAAACTTCACCTTGCCACAAGCGGGAATTGTAGGGATTATCGGTCCGAATGGTGCCGGTAAATCGACCATCTTCCGTATGATCATGGGTGAAGAAAAACCGGATAGCGGTGAATTTGTAATTGGAGAAACAGCTAAGATCGCCTATGTGGATCAGTCACACTCGAATATTAATCCTGATAAATCCATCTGGGAGAATTTCTGCGACGGACAGGAGTTAATCATGATGGGTGGCCGTCAGGTAAACTCAAGAGCATATTTGTCCCGTTTCAACTTTGGCGGTAGTGATCAGAACAAAAAAGTATCGACACTTTCCGGAGGAGAGCGTAACCGTCTGCACTTGGCAATGACCTTAAAAGAAGAAGGAAACGTATTGTTACTGGATGAGCCAACGAATGATCTGGACATCAACACACTTCGTGCTTTGGAAGAAGGTTTGGAGAACTTTGCAGGATGTGCCGTGGTGATTTCCCACGACCGTTGGTTCCTGGACAGAATCTGTACGCATATCTTAGCGTTTGAAGGCGATTCTCAGGTATATTTCTTTGAAGGAAGCTTTACAGAATATGAAGAGAACAAGCGAAAACGTCTGGGTGGTGATTTAACGCCAAAACGTATCAAGTATAAAAAACTGATCAGAGGATAATAAAAAAGAGGCTTATTAAGCCTCTTTTTTTATGCATACCGTTATAATGTCTACAATGGTGATATCTTTTCCGGTAATGGTTTTTTTAGCGTAGCAGTTCTTGTTTTCCCGCTCAATTTCAAAACCTGTTTTTTCCAATAGGCCGTTTAAAACAGCTTCATTGTATAGTGAAAAACCTTCCTGTACAAAATCCACACCGGCAAGTGCCCGTTCCGGACGGTAGCCGATATACAGTTTTCCGCCCGGTTTTAAAATGCGGTATATCGCGTTGAGGTAATCCGGCAAAGGTTCCCAGAAATAGATCGTGTTCAACGCAACGATACTGTCAAACTGATTTTCGGCATAGAATGTGTCTTTGGCATCGCCGCATTGCAGCTTTATTTGCTGTTTAGTGATTTGTTCGGCGTTATTTTTAGCCGCTTCGGCACACATTACATCCGAATAATCCAGACCGTACAAAGTAACGTTTGTGTGTGGCTTAAAAAACTCCGGAAAGTGCCTGCCATTGCCAAAACCGATTTCCAGTATGTGATCGTTTTCCTGAATTTCCAGCAGGGCAAATAAATCCAGGTAAAGTTGTTTGTTGGATGTATTCATATCATTCCCGACAGTAATGCCGTTTTCACCTTCCGGTTTGCGTAACTGCCTGCCTGTTTCATTTGGTTGTAGGGGTTTCATAGGTTGTTTTTTAGAACCATAAAAATAAGAGTGACCAAACAGAAGGGACTTATAAAATTCCGGCAAATTTGTATAAGATTTCAGGATATAAAAAAGTCCGCTGTATAGCGGACTTTGTATTTTAAAATTTCATTTTCTGTATTCTTACGGCATTTAAAATGGCGAGTAATGCCACACCAACGTCAGCAAAAACAGCTTCCCACATGGTGGCTAATCCTCCGGCACCTAAAATCAGCACAACGGCTTTCACAATAAAGGCCATGCTGATATTCTGCCAGACGATCTGCCTGGTTTTTTTACCAATGGATATGGCGGTAAATATTTTTGTAGGCTGATCGTTCTGAATGACAATGTCGGCCGTTTCTATCGTAGCATCACTGCCCAGACCGCCCATGGCAATACCGGCATCGGCTAAAGCCACTACAGGAGCATCGTTAACACCATCGCCCGCAAAAGCCAGTTTCAGGTTTTGTTTTTTCAGTTCTTCCACCTTTCGGACTTTGTCTTCCGGTAGTAAATCACCGTGGGCAGCATCAATATTCAGCTCCCGGGCAACAGCATCAACCACCGCCTGTTTATCGCCCGAAAGCATTACCGTTTTAATATTCAGACGGTGCAGGCTGTCAACAGCCGTTTTGGCATCCTCTTTTATTTCATCGGCAATCAGGAAATAACCCGCATATTGCTCATTTATCGCAATAACGATAATGGTATAGGGCGTATTTTCAATAGCGGTATCATAAGCAATACCAAACTTTTTAAGCAGTTTTACATTACCGGCAAGTATGGTTTTACCGTTTGCTTTACCTTTTAAACCGTGTCCGGCAATTTCTTCCACATCGGTAATGGTAACGCCTTTTTCCAGTCCGTTGGCATATTCAATAATGGCAGTTCCAACCGGATGGGTCGATTTCGTTTCGAGTGCTGCGGTGTACTGTATCAATTCCTTTTCCGAAACGGTAGCTGCCACCACCTTTTGCACTTTAAAAACGCCTTTGGTCAATGTTCCGGTTTTATCCATCACGACTGCCTGAATGGAAGCCATTACGTCCAGAAAGGTAGAGCCTTTAAAGAGGATGCCGTTTTTGCTGGCAGCGCCAATTCCGCCAAAATAGCCTAACGGAATGGAAATAACCAGCGCACAGGGGCAGGAAACCACTAAGAAAACCAGGGCGCGGTACAGCCACTCGTTAAAAACATAATCGGACACGAAAAGCATCGGCAACAGGCAGATCCCAATGGCTAAGAAAACTACTATAGGCGTATAGATCTTTGCAAACTTGCGGATAAATAACTCTGTAGGTGCTTTTTTAGCAGTGGCATCCTGAACCATTTCCAGGATTTTGGACAGTTTACTGTCGGTATAAGCGGTAGTTACTTCTACTAAAGCAATCGTGTTGAGGTTGATCATTCCGGCCAGTACCGTTTCTCCCTGCTGTTTGGAATCGGGCTTGCTTTCCCCGGTTAAAGCTGCGGTATTAAACGTAGCCGAAGCGGAAAGCAGTTTCCCGTCCAAAGCCAGTTTTTCTCCCGGTTTTAACTGAATGATTTCTCCAATCTTAATTTCCTCCGCTTTTTTACTGACCACATTGTCATCAACGATTACGGTAGCTGTATCCGGACGCTGATCCAATAAGGCTTTAATATTCGATTTGGCACGGGTTACGGCCAGAGTTTGAAACAATTCGCCTATAGCGTAAAATAACATTACCGCTACACCTTCCGGATACTGTTTGATATAAAAAGCACCCAAAGTGGCAATGGACATCAGAAGGAATTCCGTAAAAATGTCGCCTCTTTTTATCGCGGTGAACGCCTCTTTTAAAACCGGTAATCCCACCGGTAAATAGGCAAGGATATACCAGCCGATGCGTACCCAGCCTGAAAAGACTGCTATAGGGAAATAGTTGTCAATCCCGATGGCAATCATTAACAGCACAAAGGAAAGGATAGCCGGCAGGAACATTTTCCAGCCGCCATCGCCATCGTGACTATGGTCGTGATCATGATCATGATCGTGGTCATGATGTTTTTTTGAATTTACTTTTTCATCAACCGCACAGCATATTTGTTCGGCTTCTGAATGATATTGGTGTTCTTTTTTCATAATTTTCGGTATTATGAATGAGTACTTGGAGTTGTCCTAAAGTTAACAAAAATGTTTCCTTTATGCTTTACAACAACCGTCTAAATTTTCATATCCTTTCGGATCGGCTTTGATATCATCAGCATCATAACCCAATAAACTGATTGCGGTTTTAATGCTGTTTAAATCGGTTTTTTTAGAATTATAAATAACCGTGATCGTCATTTTGGTCTCATCTAATGTAATCATCTGTATTCCTTTGTGGCGGATTAATTTCTTTTCCAGCAAACCGCCGCAGGTTTCACATTGTTTGCAATGATCGCAAACGATAGCAGTTTTTATAACAGCTTTCTGAACCTGGGCTTTGGCCGTTAAAGAGGAAAAGGATAGGAACGCAACTACTAAAATACTTTTTAAAAATGGTCTCATTGTTTAGGTTTTTATCGTTATAAATTAAAGAAATCGTCTTACTTTTTGTTTGTACAGGCTGTATTCCGAAGCATGCTGCTGTGTCAGAAAGACTTCTTCCAGCCGGACCTGTATCTGGATCATAAAATAGGTCATCAACGTGCAGAAGAACGTAATAGCATTCGGAAGAATTAAAAACAACCCGAAAACACTGATAATCATTCCCAGAAAAATAGGATTCCTGCTGATGCTGAATAAACCGTTCGTACGCAGGGTTGTTTTATGCGTTTCATCAATGCCAATGCGCCAGGACGTACTCATCTGATACTGGGCGATTGCAATCCAGATCAGCGAAACGTGAATAAGCACTAAGCCGGTTAGCTGCAGACTGGAATGCTCCAGAAACAGGACAGGTGATGTAAACAGGTAGGTATCGGAACCAAATGAAAACAACAGCACCGCAACAAGCAGCAGTCCGATTAATATTTTCATGACACCGCCGATATAATCGTGAGCCGAATCGCTTTTACCGAAAGTAACCGGATTAATCCCGGTTTGCCGGTATGTTTTGTAAGTAGGCACTAAAAAGCTTACCAGTAAATACAGGACCAAATATAGGGGCAGATAAAATCTGAGAAATGTTATCATTGTCGTTCTTTTTTAGTGTGAATGGCCGCCGCCGCCTTCATTTTTAATTAAATGGCTTTGTAAATAATAGGCACCTTTTAAAACAATTTTAGCCTTCGGGTCTATTTTTTGCAACGGAGTAACCTGGATGTACCCTAACTGGGAAGTACCCGTTTTAATTTCAACCCTTTGGAAATGAAATGTCTTTCCTTCGTTGTCATCATGTTGGTGGCCGTCTTCATGCGAATGTCCTTTTTCGCTGTCGTGGGCCGCTTCTTCATGACCTTCTTCCAGGACAAACATAAATTCACGACCGTCGGCTTTTACGATGGCTTCCACCGGAAGCGACTGTACGGCATTGGTTCCGATGTCGATTAAAGCATTTACATACATACCCGGAATCAGTGCATTTTTTTCATTGTTGATATCGGCATGAACAGCTACCGATTTGGTTTCATTTTCAAAAGCTTTACCAACGCTGAAAATAGTTCCTTTTATAGCGGTATTGTTCTGATTTGTCAATACCAGCTGAACGTTTTGTCCCTGTTTTACTTTGTGCAGATCTTTTTCATATACCAGCAGATCCACATGCAATTTGGAATTGTCAACGATACTTAATATCGGTTTACCTACTTCGACATTACTGCCGATCTTAACATTGATTTCGGTGGTATAACCTGAAATGGGCGCCAATACCGGAACCGAAGTTACCGCAGTATTTCCCGATTGAATGTTCAACACACCTAACTGTTTTTGAAGGGAGTTAAAACGCGCCTTTTCAATTTGATATTCGGCCTTTGTTTTCTGGAAAACCTTTTTCGAATTGACTTCTTCTTCGCTCAGCGTTTTTTGTCGGTTAAACTCCTGACTTAAAAATTCCAGATTGCTTTTTGAAGTCAGGTAAGCCTCCTGTAATTTAGTGAATTCAGGACTTTCTATAGTGGCCAGTACCTGTCCTTTCCGAACATATTGCCCTTCAATAACCGTAATGGTCTTTACCACACCCGGCATGTGCACGGAAACATCCGCCTGGTTTTGCGGCGGCAGTTTGGTATAACCGTTGGCATTAATAACCTCACTCAGGTTTTTTAAGGCATAAGTTCCCAATTCTACATTGGCAGCCTTAAACTGCGCCTCGTTTAGTTCGACTTCTTTGTTAACAGTAGCCGCTTCTTTTCCGGTAGTTTTCTCCGTACCGTGTTCATGACCATCGCCTTCCGTATGGGTATGGCGTAAGGCGAAATAGAGGACAAGGCCGATGATCGTTAATCCGGCAATGTTTAAATATATTAGATTTGATTTTTTCATCGTCTTAATTGTTGATTAGGTATTGAATGTTGATAGCCGTCTGGTTGAAATTATGAATCGCATTGCTGTTGTTCAGCTGGATGTTCAGTGCGGTTTCAATGCTTTGCACATATTCCACATAGGAGATATCGCCATTCTGATAGGCTTTGGTTGCATTATTACTGATTTTCGTTGCATTGGGCAAGGCGGTGTTTTTGTAATAATCCACTAAAGACTGATAGGTTTGCAGTTCCTGGATTTGCTGTTGGAACTGGCTTTTAAGCTGATTTTCCAGATAGGCAGCATTTTTTTTCTGAACATCGATATTCGTTTGGGCTGCTTTTGTTTTAGCGATGGAACTTCCGGCAAAAATAGGCAATGCCAATCCTACCGAGAATGTCTGAAAACGGGGAGAGGCATCATAATAAACCGCCTGTCCGTTTACTTCCTGGTTTCCGGTGATGGACTGAATGGCATAACCGGCAGTGATATCGGGAAATAAGGTTGCTTTTTCCACTTTTTTGAAAGCCTCTGCGATATGTACCTGTTTTGCTGCCAGCTGTATTGCGCTGTTTTGCTTGATCATTGAACTGTCGGCAACACTTAAAGCAGATAAGGCAACAAAAGCAGTATCGGCAGGAGTGAAGTCGGTATCCCGGTTGATCAGCGCTTTTATTCTGGATTTTTCAACCCATATTTTGGCATCATTCTGTTTGATTAACTGCTGCAATTCCTGTTGTTTGGCAATGGCGACGGTTTTTTCCAGCGAATTGGTTTCACCGGTCTGAAACTTTAGTGAAGCAGCTTTGACAAACTTTTCCATCAGCTTGTTTTGGTTTTCCAGCAACTGATTCTGTTTGGTATAATACAGCATCGCATTCCAGGACTGACGGATATTAAAAGTTGTTTCCTGCTTGGTCACTTTCACTTTTAACTGTCCGGCAGCGTTGTTTTCATTCAGCAGGCTCTTTTTGGCGCCATACTGAAACGGATTAAAGCTCTGTGAAATACTGAAACTTTTATCTTTTGCATTCGAATTGATTTGTCCAAATGTACCCGATACTTCTGTTTTGGGAATTTCAAAAGCAGAACCTTTCAGCTGTGCATGCATTTTGCTTTCCAGTTCGGAAGCCTGAATGTTCAGGTTGTTTTTGGAACCCAGTTCAATCGCCTGTTTTAGATCCAGTGGCTGTGCTGTCTGCGCGATGCTTTTTGACGGGAGGAGGAAGAGGCAAAAGGTAAATAGCAAAAGGCAAGAGGCAATTGGCAAGGAGTAAAAAGCAAAGGGCAAGGGGCAAGGGGCAAAGCCGGAACGGGAATAAATAGGATAATTCCGGTTCGTTTTGTGCTCATTGTTTTGCGCAGATTGGTCTTTGTGGATGTTTCTTTGCCAATGGTCTGTTTTTATATTGAATATCTTTTTCATTGTTTAATATTTTTGAGGATTGTTTATCATGTGATGTAGCAATCGTCCGACTTCTTCATTTTTGGATAGTAAGGCTGCTTTTATTTCTTCTTTCAGGTAATTACAGGAAAAGGCAAAATCGATCCAGACGGAAGTTTCGGAATTTTCCATATCGCAATCGGAAAGTTTTGAAACAAAGTGAGCAGGATACTGCCTTTTCCGATAGGCTTCAGCAAGATTTGCACAGACACTTCTCGAACTTCTTCTCACCTGATCGGTCAGCGCATAACGCTCTTCAACCGGAAAAGATTTTGACATTTCAAAAATGTCCATCGCCAGTGAAAAAGCTTTTTTATATACGGTTGTTTCTTTAAAACTTGTCGCTCCCATAAGCCCTGAATTTAAGGTTGTTCATTGTTTTACAATTGCCCTTTGCCAATTGCCCTTTGCCAATTGCTTTTTTGCCAATTGCTTTTTTGCCAATTGCTTTTTTGCCTTTTGCCTTTTGCTTTTCCGCATTTTATCAATTGCCTTTTGCTTTTTCGCCCCTTACACATCCCCTTGCTCTTTGCTAATTGCCTCTTGCTTTTCCCCGATCCCTTTTTCAAAATACAGGTACAGTATCGGCAATACGATTAAAGTGAGCAGTGTAGCGGTAATCAGTCCGCCAATAACCACGGTTGCCAGCGGTTTTTGCACTTCGGCACCGGCACTGGAACTAATCGCCATCGGCAGGAATCCTAAAGAGGCTACGGAAGCGGTCATGATAACCGGACGCAGGCGGACTTTCGTTCCTTCTTTGATACGGTCGTAAACATTGTGCATGCCTTCCGCTTTTAGCTGGTTGAAATAGCCTATCAGCACGATTCCGTTTAATACGGCCACGCCGAAAAGGGCAATAAAGCCTACACCGGCCGAAATACTGAACGGCATGTCCCGAAGCCATAAGGCAAAAACACCACCAATAGCCGATAACGGAATTGCGGTAAATATCAGGATCGATTGTTTAACGGATTTAAAGGTGAAATACAGCAAGACAAAAATTAGCGCTAAAGCAACCGGAACGGCTATTGCCAAACGCTTGTTGGCATCAATAAGGTTTTCAAACTGACCGCCGTAAGTCACGAAATAACCATCGGGAAGTTTTAGCTGTGCATCCAGTTTTGCCTGGATTTTTTCCACTACCGATTTCACATCGGCACCGCGAACGTTAAAGCCAACTACAATACGGCGTTTTCCGTCTTCACGGCTAATCTGCATCGGACCGTCTTCAAAATTAATATCGGCAACCTGCTCTAACGGAATCTGATTTCCGGAGGGCAGTGTGATAAACAGTGCTTTTAAATTGGAAATATCCTGGCGGCTGTCGCTGTCCAGGCGTACCACCAGATCAAATCGCTTTTCGCCTTCATAAACCAGTCCGGCAGCTTCCCCGGCAAATCCCATACGGATCACCTTGTTCAGATCGCCGATTTTTAAACCGTATAAAGCCAGTTTGTCTTTATTGTAACGAACGGTAATTTGCGGTAATCCCGCCACACGTTCCAGTTTGGCATCCGATACTCCCGAAATTCCGTTGATAAGCTGCATGACTTCGTCACCTTTGCTAACCAGCATTTCGATATCGTCCCCGAATATTTTAATGGCAACATCACTCCGCACACCGGTCATTAACTCGTTAAAACGCATTTGAATAGGTTGGGAGAACTCGGTTGTAGCACCTGGAATATCTTCCAGTGCCTTTTCCATTTGTTGCATTAATTCCTCTTTGGTCTTCGCCGATGTCCATTCGCTTTTATCTTTCAGTAAAATAATCATATCGCCGGCTTCGATCGGCATCGGATCGGTTGGAATTTCAGCACTACCGATTTTGGTTACGATCATTTTAACTTCCGGGAATTTGGCTTTTAAGATCTGTTCCGCTTTAGTGGTCGCTTCAATTTCCTGCGACAGCGAACTACCGGAAGCAATGATCAAATGGGTTGCGATGTCCCCTTCATCTAAGGTCGGGATAAATTCGCCTCCCAACGAATTGAAAACGAACAATGCTGCGGCAAATAAGCCAATGGCAACCGCTATAATAGCGCCTTTTACCCGCAATGCCTTTTCTAAAAGCGGGGCATAAAAGTTGTATAAGCCGGTAATTATCCTGTCGCTGATGTTTTTCTTGTGTCCGGTTTCTTTCTTTAAGGCTAAGGAGCTCATCATTGGCACGTATGTTAGGGACAATATAAAAGCACCAAGAATAGCAAATGAAACCGTTTGTGCCATTGGGCCGAACATTTTTCCTTCGATGCCTACCAAAGCTAAAATCGGCAGGTAAACGATCAGGATAATGATTTCGCCAAAAGCGGCACTGCTTCTTATTTTTGAGGCGGCTTCAAAGACCTCTTCATTCATCTGTTTTGTGGTGAGCTTTCCTTTATTGCTCACCTGCAGCCTGTGGATAATGGCTTCTACGATAATGACGGCACCGTCAACGATCAGTCCGAAGTCGATAGCTCCGAGGCTCATCAGGTTACCGCTCACACCGAAAAGACGCATCATCGAAATGGCAAAAAGCAAGGATAATGGAATAACGGAGGCAACGACCAGTCCGGCTCTCCAGTTGCCAAGCAGCAATACCAGTATAAAGATTACGATTAAAGCTCCTTCAATCAGGTTTTTTTCGACGGTACTGATGGCCTTGTTTACCAGTTTGGTACGATCCATAAAAGGTTCGATACTCACACCTTTCGGTAACGACTTTTTAATCTGTTCCATTTTTTCCTTTACGCGGGTAACCACCTGGCCGCTGTTTTCTCCTTTCAGCATCATGACCATACCGCTCACTTCTTCGCCTTTTCCGTCTTTGGTTACAGCACCATAGCGAATACTGCTGCCAATCTGTACTTTGGCCACATCGCGGATCAGGATCGGAATACCGTTTTGGTTTTTAACCACAATTTTATTGATGTCGTCTATACCGTTGACCATACCGATACCGCGGATAAAATAGGCATACGGTTTTTTGTCAATATAGGCACCGCCGGTATTTTCATTATTCACTTCCAGGGCATCAAATATTTCGGAAATGGTGGTGTTCATGCTTTTCAGCTTGTCCGGCTGAACGGCAATTTCGTATTGTTTCAGATAGCCGCCAAGGGTATTTACTTCGGCAACTCCTTTGGTACCAATGAGCTGCGGTTTGATAATCCAATCCTGGATGGTGCGCAGCTGGGTAGCGTCATATTTGTTTTCATATCCTTTTTCGGGAAATACCACATATTGATATATTTCGCCCAAACCGGTACTCACCGGTGCCATTTCGGGGGTACCGACACCTTTCGGGATGGCATTTTCGGCTTCTTTAATGCGTTCGGAAATCTGGGCTCTTGCCCAGTAAATATCCACATCTTCTTCAAAAACAACGGTCACCACACTCAATCCGAAACGGCTAATGGAACGAAGCTCCACAATTTTAGGAATGGGTTTAACCGATTGCTCGATGGGATAGGTGATGAACTGTTCAACTTCCTGCGTTGCCAGAGTGGGCGAACTGGTGATGATCTGTACCTGATTGTTTGTAATATCCGGTAAGGCATCAATAGGAAGCGTATAGGCAGAATAGCCGCCTACAACAATCAGTATCAACGTGAAAAGACCAATAATAAATTTATTATTGATACTAAAATGAATTATTTTATCTAACATTTTGTATATATAATGAATAAGAACAGTAACAGCAAACCGCTGTTGTACTTTGCAGCAATGCTACAACACTTTCTTACCCGATGAAGTTCGGGTTCATTATACTATTTGAGGGGGTTGCCAGATAGTATCATAAAAATCAGAAGTAAATACCGACTGATAGTTTGGCAATTGAATTTCGATTTCGGCAGTAACTACTGAAAGGTTAAAAACAATCTCGGGCGCATAGTTCATGATCTGTGCACCGCAACAATTACAAACACAAAAAGGGGAACACAAATCGTTTTGCTGATCGTGTGTGTGTTTATCGTGGTTCGAAGTTGTTTCTTTTGAGGTTGTGTTATGGGTATGGTTAACGGCTGCATCGGCACAAGGAATACTTGCCAGCAGTACAAAGTAAAAAGATAATATGAGGGTTAACCATTTCACGATGTAAAGATAAAAATATTTTTATTGCGTTGGGTACTCTTTACTTTTTTATGAGAAAATTAATAATAAAACCCCGTAATCCGGGGTTTTGATGCTTATTCTCTAAGGGTTGTTTTATCGGCTAAAGCCATTTTGGCAATGTCGTCTTTGCGTTTGAATGCCACTCCTTTGTGTTTTTGCATATAGGTGAAAAGTTCTTTTGCGGCCTGTACCATTTGGGGCGTTCCGCCAATACGGTCGTGAAAACTTACCGAAAGCTGCCGGCGTCGGAATTCTGATTCGGCATATAACTGGTCGAATTCCATTTTTACCTGGTTCAGAAACTGATCGGCGGAGAAGTTTTTACCTTCTACCAATACAATATCGTTATTGCGCAGCGTGTAAGGTACCACTGCAAAATCTTTGTTCTTTACCTGAATGATAAAAGGTTCGTCACGGCTTAAATCGTCTATATGGTATAAAAATCCCAGTTCCTGCAGGATGTTCAGTGTGTTTTCTCCTCGTCTCAGCCAGTTGGCATTATAACCCACCGGGGTAAATCCGGTTATTTTTTTTACGGCATTAACACCGTCCAGGATGAACTTTTTTTCTTCTTCATATGGCATATTGTATTGGGATGACCAGCTCATGCCGTGTGCGGCGGCTTCGTGTCCGCGTTGCACAATTTCTTTTGCTAATTGCGGATTTTTTAAAACGGCGGTTCCAACCATGTGGGAAGTAACTTTAATACCCAGTTTGTCCCAGTTGTCGAGCATGCGCGGAATCCCTTCCTTATAACCGTAATCATACCAGGTATTGGCAGGCAGGTCCCGGAATCCTTTGTCCAGGTTTTGCGGGAACGGACTTTCGGCATTTTCCGGTTGTCCGCCGGCTTCAAACTGCATGGAGACCGAAACGACCAATCGGGAACCGTCTGCCCATCTGGAGTTGTTGTACTGTGCTGTTGTTTCGGATTGTCCGTTGAGAGCCGAAAAAGCATCCATAGGCTGTACCATGCCGGCAAGTCCTATAAGGCTTCCCTTTTTTATAAAATTTCTTCTGGTTTCCATAATAATTATTTTTTAATAAGCATATCCATTGCAAAAGTGTTGCGGTCTGTAAATTGCAGTAACAGCGCAAAAAACAATACGTGTATCAGCTGGGAAGGAATTGCTTCCCGGTTTTCGATTAAAGCAGTACCGATAAGCAGCAGGATCATCACGATGGCACCCAGTGTTGCTGCAGTTTTTGTAAATAATCCCAATAATAGCAGCAGTCCGATGCCAAATTCGGCTATGGGCAAAACATAACTGAACGGCAGCACTATTATTTGGGGTAACAGGGTGTTTTCAAAACTTCCGGTCATCCAGGAACTGAAAGCGTTAAGTTTTGGCAACCGTACCAGGCCATGTCCGAACATACTTGCCCCAATGGCAAGGCGCAGCAATAAAAAGGCAGTTGTATTCATTGTTATCCGTTTTAGTAGGACAAAGTTCGAACGGTAACAATGGAAAAAACGGTATAATTATGGGAATTAATTGTACTTTTTGGGGTAAAGTAACGGAGTAGATTAAAACAGCAGCGATATCCGGGAAAACAGGCAGGGCATATTATTCCTTTGGATTAGGTAGCAAAGCCTTATAAACAGGACTTATCTTTTTATACTTTTGATAAACTGCTCATTCTGAATCTGAATGGAAAGGACCTCATATAATTTTGCGGCTAATGCAAGAGTGACGTCTTTATCACGGGCTGTATAGGACATGGAATAATAATCATAATTGTCTTTTTTGATTATGATTGTACAGGAAGTTTGTCCCTCTTTCGTTTCTTCATAACATTTTACATCAACGTGATACTGTTTGCAAAGAGTGATAAACGCATCATAAAAAATGACTGTTTCAGCATTCTTAATTTTGGATGCTATGATATTGATCATAGCAGTGTCAGCACCTTCGTTGTTTTGAAATTTCAAAATGGTTTTTTGAAACTCCTGCCGGTTTATTTTTGGAGCAAACGTATCGTTCATAGTATGGAAGCTTATTTGACAAATATATTAATTGTTGCTTAAGTCTTAGGTATCTTAAAAATCGATTGGGTATTTCAGTATATTATTGCCAATATAATCACTAAAAGGGCTAAGAAATATTCTTATAAATTATTGCGTCCGATCAACTGTATTAGTACTAAATTCTTTACATTTGAGTGTTAAATTTTTATATTCCGAACTTATGGAACAGTTAATTCTGGAGCAGCTTTGGAAGCGGGCGCTTTCACCGGAACCAACGGATGATAATCTGTGGAACCAGGAGATAGAAACATTGTATCGCCTGGGAATAAGTATGGAAGAAGCCATACGGTATCTGTATTTTGAAAAACCAGACCTGAACACTTTTCAGGAATGGGTAAAAACGCGTACCAATATCGATATGGATGCTGAAGATGTTACAACAGCGGATGTGCTGACAGCCGAAGATTTACAGTTCTGGGAAGAAAACGGTTATGTGATTGTGAAAAATGCTATTTCCGATCCGGATTGTGAGGCAACCCAACAGGCAATATGGGAGTTTTTAGGCATGCATCCGGAACAGGAGGCAAGCTGGTATAAAAGCCATGACGAACAGCGGGGACTGATGCTTACTTTTTCGGATCATCCGACACTGAATAAAAACCGGCTGTCACCCCGGATCAAAAAAGCTTACGAACAGTTATACAAAACCGACCGGATTTACAAGACCATCGATAAGGTTAGCTTTAATCCGCCGGAAACGGCTCATTATACTTTTTTAGGCAGTCCGCTGCATTGGGATGTAAGTTTGAAATTACCGATCCCGTTTGGCCTGCAGGGATTATTGTATTTAACAGACTGTGGTCCGGAGGACGGTGCTTTTCATTGTGTGCCGGGTTTTCACAACCGGATTGAAAACTGGATTCATGCCCAGCAGCCCGGTAGTAACCTGAGAGAAACAGCACTAAAAACATTACAGCCGGTTCCGATAACCGGGAAAACCGGCGATTTTATCATCTGGCATCAGGCATTGCCGCATTGTGCCAGTCCGAATCACGGAAAAGCACCCAGAATGGTTCAGTATTTGACCTATTTTCCGGAAGATTACCAAACTGCGCCCGAATGGCTGTAGTGCCGTTGGGAGGCTTTAATCGCTTCACGAATAAAAATCACAGGTATTTGCGATTAGTTTTATAATAATTTTAACCTCGCGGAGTTCTTAAAAACATAAATTGCAGTTGAATTCCAATAAAAAAAGAAAAATATGAGCAACATAAAAATACTATGGGTAGATGACGAGATCGATTTGTTAAAGCCACATATATTATTCTTAGAGAAAAAAGGGTATAGCGTTTCAACCTGTAACAACGGGCAGGATGCTATTGATATATTTGATGATGAAAACTTCGACATCGTTTTTCTAGACGAGAATATGCCGGGGTTAAGCGGACTGGAAACCCTTGCGGAAATTAAAGAAAAGAAATCCTCTGTTCCGGTAATTATGATTACCAAGAGTGAGGAAGAATATATTATGGAAGAGGCGATAGGTTCCAAAATTGCCGATTACCTGATCAAGCCGGTTAACCCGAATCAGATCCTGCTGAGTTTAAAGAAAAATCTGGATCACTCCCGACTGATATCGGAAAAAACGACCTTAGACTACCAGAAAGAATTCCGGAAAATTGCGATGGATATGGCCATGGTAAATTCGTATGAAGACTGGATAGAAATGTACAAGCGTCTTATTTTCTGGGAGATGGAACTTGAAAATATTGAAGACCAGAGTATGGTTGAAATTTTGGAAAGCCAGAAGCTGGAAGCCAATTCACAGTTCGGAAAGTTTATCGAAAAGAACTACGAGGACTGGTTTGACCCGAAAGAAGAGGCGCCCATCATGTCTCACCAGTTATTCAAAGAACTGGTGGTGCCGGAACTGCGAAAAAAAGAAATGCCGATACTGTTTGTTGTGATCGACAACCTGCGTTATGATCAGTGGAAGGCTTTTGAAAGTGTGGTGAATAATCATTACAAGCTGGAAAAAGAAGTAAGCTATTATTCGATTCTGCCAACGGCAACGCAATATGCCCGTAATGCTATCTTTTCTGGCTTACTGCCCTTGGAAATGGAGAAAATGTATCCGCAGTATTGGAAAAATGATGTGGACGAAGGCGGAAAAAACCTTTTTGAAGGCGAATTCCTTACCGAGCAGTTAAAACGACTGCGTATCGATATCAAGCAGGAATATTATAAGATTACCAATTTTAAAGACGGTAAAAAACTGGTTGATAATTTTAAAGGATTAAAAGGAAATGACCTGACCACGATTGTCTATAATTTTGTGGACATGTTATCGCATGCCAAAACAGAAATGGATGTGGTAAAAGAGCTGGCTTCCAATGATAAGGCATATCGTTCCTTAACGCTGAGCTGGTTCCGGAATTCCCCTTTACTGGAAATCATTCAACTGGCACAGCAGCAGGGCTTTAAATTGATTTTAACGACCGACCACGGAACGATTAACTGTAAAAATCCTTCCAAAGTGATCGGGGATAAAAATACCAGCCTGAACCTGCGTTACAAAACGGGAAGAAGCCTTACTTATGAAGATAAAGATGTTTATGCGGTAAAAGATCCTAAAAAGATCGGATTGCCGGCAATCAACATGAGCAGTTCGTATATATTTGCTAAAAACGACCTCTTCCTGGCGTATGTGAACAATTATAACCACTACGTAAGTTACTACAGAAATACGTATCAGCACGGTGGTATTTCGCTTGAAGAAATGATCATTCCGTTTCTGATATTTAATCCGAAATAAAGACTAACTGTTTAAGGGATAGCCGCTATCCCTTAAATAGCTATTGTGTAAGAAATTATGTAATGTGATTTCAATAAAATAAGTATATTTGTTTTTTATCGATACCTCTATGCAAATAACCTTCTCATTGGATGAAATCCAAGATGTTGCCAAACAAATATTATCCCGGAACCTGAAAAAAGTAATTACTTTCCATGCCGAAATGGGCGTAGGGAAAACAACCTTAATTAAGGTATTGGTTAAGGAACTGGGTGTTCAGGATATGGCGAGCAGTCCTACTTTTTCATTGGTCAACGAATATGAAGGCAAAAGCGGTGAGAAGATCTATCATTTTGACCTTTACCGGTTAAACAGCGAAGAAGAAGCTTACGATATGGGTATCGATGAATATTTCTATTCCGGTGACTGGTGTTTTATTGAATGGCCGGAAAAAACACCAAATCTGATACCGATTGACCATGCTGCCATTCATATTAAATTACTGCCAAACGGAAAACGTTTTTTAGAGCTGAAAAATTAAGCGGAATTTTTACTTTGTAAGTATTTCATTAAAAATAATTTATCACAAAAAAAGTTGTACTTTAGTGCAAATTATTGCGTAAATCATGTCATTAAGTCCATTTACAAGACAACAATTACTTCCCCAAGAAGAAAAGCTGGAAATAGCGAAACAAAAAGGTGAACTTTTCATCGGAATTCCTAAGGAAGTTTCCTATCAGGAGAGAAGAATTTGTTTGACACCCGATGCGGTTAATTCACTGACCTATCACGGACATCGCGTACTGATGGAAGCCGGAGCCGGAGAAAGCTCCAGTTTTTCAGATAAGGAATACAGTGAAGCAGGAGCGGAGATCACCAAAGACCGCAAGAAAGTTTTCAGCTGCCCGATGATTTTAAAAGTGGAACCGCCTACAATAGACGAGATCCACCTGATGAACCCGCAGACAATCGTTATCTCAGCCATTCAGTTAAAAACGCAGAAAAAGACCTATTTTGAAGCACTGGCGGAAAAGAGGATTACCGCTTTGGCATTTGAATTTATCAAAGATGAAGACGGTTCCTATCCGGCCGTAAAATCGCTGAGTGAGATCGCAGGAACCGCTTCCGTACTGATTGCTGCCGAATTAATGATCAACCAGTCTTTTGGAAAAGGATTGTTATTGGGCAATATCACCGGTGTGCGTCCAACGGAAGTTGTGATCTTAGGAGCCGGAACGGTAGCCGAATATGCAGCCCGTACAGCAATTGGCCTGGGTGCAAGTGTCAAGGTTTTCGACAATTCGATAACGAAGCTGAGACGCCTTCAGAATACTTTAAATCAAAGAATATTTACATCGACCATACAGGAAAAATCATTGCTGAAATCGTTAATGCGCTGTGATGTGGCTATTGGCTGCATGAAAGGAAAAAACCGCGCACCGATTATTGTTTCGGAAACGATGGTGGAGAACATGAAAAAAGGAGCTATCATCATTGATGTGAGTATTGATACCGGCGGCTGCTTTGAAACTTCTGAAGTAACCACACACGAAAAACCAACGTTTATAAAACACAATGTTGTTCATTATTGTGTTCCCAATATCCCTTCCCGTTATTCCAAGACCGCTTCCATGTCGATTAGCAACATCATCAGTCCGTTTCTTTTGCAGATTGCCGAAGACGGCGGTATAGAAAGCGCTATCCGATGCAACAGAGGGCTTAAAAACGGGATTTATTTTTACCACGGCATCTTAACAAACAAGTCGGTTGCCGATTGGTTTTCAATTCCGTACCGGGATATCAACCTTATCGTTTTTTAAAGTAAGTTGTTCTGGGTTAGCCCGAAACAAATGATTACTTTTGCACAAATTAAAAAAATATGAAATTTAAATTCCGTTTAGCCTATTACTTATTTGGATTGTTAATAGGTTCAATGTTCCTTACTTTTTTCTTAAAAGAGAAGAAAGCCGAGTTTTGTTATTTGCCAAATTGCCGAGTTTTAAAAGATTTGAGAAGCAAACCGATCAGTTATTCGGCTGAAACGACTGCTAAATTCAATGAAAAATGGGTGTCGATGGACGATATTAAGAAAACATTGGAGTATGGTGACGTTGATTTTTCAAAAAGTAACAAACCGCTTGACAAAGGTAAATTATACATAGTGGAAGGCAAAAACGCTAATAATGAAAATATTACGGTTTCCATTGTGAACTACTCGGATAAGGTGATTGTAAAAGATGTAAAAAAAGAATAATTTTTTTTCCCGAAAAGCTTGCAGAGTTAAATATCTTGCCTATATTTGCACTCGTAATCAGGAACACAATTACTGATGACAACAACAAAATAGGGCGATTAGCTCAGCTGGTTCAGAGCACCTCGTTTACACCGAGGGGGTCGGGGGTTCGAACCCCTCATCGCCCACAAGAAAACTCAAGCCTCACTAGGATTTCCTAGTGAGGCTTTTTCTTTGGTACAACATTATTTAGTAGCTGTATGCTATTTTATGAAACTGCTTAATCATAACGCTGTAAAATTTATAGAAAAATTAAATATTCAAATGAAATCAAAAATATTAATGTTTATTGTATCTCTTTTAATTGCTGTTCTGGTATTCAATTTTTACGGATATAAAATACTTGGGATTGAAAAGTTCGTTGAAAAAAGAGAAAGTTGTGCTGAATATTCAAACGGTGGTGGTGAAATGACAACAACATATGGGATACTCGAATTTTCTAAAGACGATGTCCTATATTATACAGAGGATTCGAACCATAGGAATAATGGTTATAAAAAATCTTTTAAATACTCAAAGAAAGATAATTACATATATATCAAAAGAAGCACAGAGGATTATATGCTTGTTGATTTTGATACAATGAGAATTGTTGGGGATACATTACGCGGTTGCTGCGGAACGGCATTTATCAAACAATAATGAAGAAAAATATTTATATATTATTTCTGTTTTTCTCTTTTTTATTTTCTTGTTCTACTCAAAAACTAAACAATGATGCGGTAACCAAAAAAGTAAAAGGTACTGTTTCTGATGACATAGGCATTTTACCGTTTGTACAAATACTCGTAATAAATAAAAATACCACAGTTAGAAAAACATTAACTGATTGGGACGGAAATTTTGAAATAGAAGTAAAAAAAGGCGAAATTTTAGAAACTAGCTGTGTAGGTTTCTATTCTGAGCAAATTATAATTACTGATAGTAATGAATATAAAGTCAAGTTAAAATGGAATGACGGAACTAGCGATAAAAAAAGACAACGCGATTTAAAAAGATTGGCAAGAAAAAATGGAGGTTTTTATATTGTTCCAGATTGATGAATAAAAAACTGTACACAACACCTTCTGGCGCGAGCGTTCGAACCCTTCATCGCCTACAGAAATTAAAACATAGCCACTGTATTACAGTGGCTATGTTTTTTATGTAATTTATCGCTTAATTTTTACTTTCTCAAAAAAAGAAAATTCAATTTACCAAAATAGATCAATCGTATTGTCCCTTTTTGTGTATTATTGTAAATGCCTGTGTTTGATTATGTAGTGCATATACATCCATAATAAAGTAGCAGGTATATATAAGTCGGGAAACCATCGCCACTTTTGCGCGACGTTCTCCCAACTGCCGGCTTTGTGTGCTATTTTTGAAGAACAGAAACTAAAAGGCAATTTTTAATGTTAAACTAAAATTTTGTTTATGAAAAATATTTTAATTTTATTTATAGTATTTACTTTCTTTTGTTGCAAACCAAAAAACGAAGATTTTAAATTTTATGAATGTGAATTCCTTTTTTCAGAGGTGGCTGGCAATCCATTTGACAGTATTGATAAATATAATAAGTGGGTTGATAACAAACAAGACGCAATAAATTTGAAAGTCCATTTTAACGATTTAGAATTAAATAAAAGAAATTTGGATAGTCTCTACAAAACAAAAGCTCAATACTTTTTCATCATTGGTGGCGGTGGAATTTGGGTTCAGGCAAAAAATTGTAGAGCCGAAATTAAAAACGATACACTTTTTATAATTTACAAACCTAAATGGAACCGTGAACCAGTAGGCGAAGCCGCATCAACAATGATATGTATGGAATTGGATAAAACAAAATATCCAAATTACAGAGAACTTACAATAGATTATATACAGGAATAAAATGAAACCCCGTTCTGCGAAGTCTCCCGGTTTGGCATACAATAAATAAAATAATGTATTGAAAATAATGAGGGTTCGAAGTCGGGAAACTTTTGCACAGCAAGGAGACCAAATGAGAAATTAACAGCTAAATCAAAAACATAACCTAATGCCAAAAAAATATATAATTACTTTATCGTTTTTAATTATTTCTACTTTTTCATTTGGTCAATTACCAGATAGTAATTCTAAAAAAATAATTGGTTTTGTTTTTGAAAATTCGATTTATGTATATACGCTCATTCCGGTAGTTGAGGCTGATATTATAATAGAAGGAACGGAAAGAAAAACGAAAACGGATACAGACGGAAAATTTGAAATTGAAGCTAAAGAAGGTGAAAAATTGATCGTTACAGGATTAGGAATTAGAACTAAAGAACTTCTAATTGAAACTAAAAATTGTTATAAAATCACTTTAGATACAGATCTGGAAGATTATCCGATTAGTATTACCAGAAGGATCGCTAGAATAAATGCAAAGAAAGCACGCAAGATTGAACAAACTGTAAAACGAAAAACACAAGAGGGTTTTTATGATTGTTTAGATTAAAATACGACACACAACTAATACGAAAGCTTAAATATGAATATCGCTTCTAAATTTTTTATGTTTATAATTATAGTTCTATTTGCTGGATGCTCATCCAATTCACAATCGATCAATAGCATTTCTTATAATTTTGCTGGTGGAGAAACAGGACACTATATAAAAATAGAAATAACTAAGGATTCTATAAATGGAATGTTTGAAAGTCTGAACCAGAGAGTTATAATAAAAGAAAAAACACCAAAAAACACATGGGATTCTTTAACTCATTCAATCACATTAGAAAATTTTAAGGAAATAAAAAGCGGAAAAAGTCTTCTTGAAATAGACGGTACAAATGTTTCTATTAAAGTTGAAACAGATGGAGACAGTTATTCCTTTTTAAACGGAAATATAGACAAGGTTCAAAACAAAAAAGTTTTTCATTTCATGGAAATTTTAGAGAATGAATTGAGCAATATTTACCAAAGAGCAAATCATTAATAAAACCTTCTGGTAACAGCCTGTAACCGCAATCGCAGAGTTTTCCGTAGGTTGACACTTCATTTTCACGAAGTAATTATACTATAGCTGAAAGAACTCAGTCCGTTTGGATCCGTAACTGATGATTACGGCGAAACCTTACGAAAGACTTCCTTGTATATTTTCGAAAAACATCAAAACAGGTAGCAAGTGTTCGATTGTAAGCCCAGAAAATCCACAATCCTTAATTTCTTAGGGAGTATTTCTCTCTAAAAACCTTTTCCCGGGTATAATTCCATATCAATAGAATTCACCGCATGACACATATTTCAGGCATTGAGCTTGTTAGTAAAGCTAAATGAGCCTGTGAACAATATGAGTATGTGGCTTATCTTTTATATTTGTATAAATACTTTATAATTCACTTGAACAAGATACGGCTATGCAAAGAGATGATAAATTGAAGACGATCAGTTACTCGGGAATTTTCTTGTCCTGTTTTGCAGAGGAGAGTGAGAAATGCATCCACGCTACTCCTGAGCATGTATTAGTATACTTATATTCCGGAGAACAGCTTGTCGAAAATGGCAATAAGAAATACCGGATACAGGCAGGTGAGTGTGTCCTGATCCGTCGCGACCATCGTCTTGTAATGTATAAAAACAGCAGCGGTGATGAGTTGTATAAGGGTATATCCCTTACATTCAGTAGAAATGTCCTGCGGGAGTTTTACAGTAAAATGAATAAGTCCGAAATACCGGCCGGTGTAGCGGTAACGGATGAAGTTGTTTTTAATGTAAATCCGCGTCCGGATATAACAAGCCTGTTTCAGTCATTGACACCTTACTTCGATGAAGATGTAAAACCAACGGAAGGTGTGGTGCATTTGAAATTATTGGAAGGCATTTATGCCCTATTAAATAATAATGAAGTCTTTTATCCGATACTGTTTGACTTTACTGAACCGTGGAAAATTGATATTCTGGAATTTCTAAATGAAAACTTTACTGATGATCTCACTATGGAACAAATTGCAGCCTATACAGGACGCAGCTTAGCAACATTTAAAAGAGATTTTAAAAAAGTAAGTAACCTAAGCCCTCAAAAATGGCTTATAAAAAGGCGTTTGGAAGCTGCCTATGACAAACTTAAAGAAGGCAAAAAGGTACAGGATGTGTATGTGGAAGTTGGTTTTAAAAATCCTTCTCATTTTTCAACAGCATTTAAAAAACAATATGGTTTTCCTCCAACAGAAGCCTGAAATGTAACAGGATTGAGCTTTTAAGAAAAGTTATTTGAGCCCCGCAGTAAAGCCACTGCGGGGCTCCTTTTTTAATTTTGCTGATATCAAAAAAGCAATAATGGAACAAACAGCAGGTACCGGTATTTTTGAAAGACTAAAAGCCGGGGAAACCATACCGTCAAACGATCCTCAGATACACAGCCTCCGTGAGGCATCATTCGAAACGAAGAAAATACTCCTTCAGATGAATGCTTCGTCAGATCCGTCTGAGATAAGGAGCTTGTTAAGCCTTATCACCGCAAATGAAATTGATGTTACTTCCGATGTGTTTACCCCGCTATATATTAACTACGGCAAAAACACCAGAATAGGCAAAAATGTATTTATCAATTTTGATTGCGTCTTTTTGGATTTGGGAGGAATTACTATTGAAGACAATGTACAGATAGCCCCAAGGGTCAGCCTGCTTTCAGAAGGACATCCTTTATCGGCGCAAGACAGGCACTCCCTTGTGCCGGGACATATATTAATTAAGAAAAATGCCTGGATAGGCTCGGCAGCTACGATATTACCCGGGGTTACTATAGGCGAAAATTCCATTGTAGCAGCCGGTGCGGTTGTGACTAAAGATGTTCCGGATAATGTAATTGTGGGCGGAGTACCGGCAAAAATTATAAAGACAATTTAAACAATAGCAATAAAATGAAAAAAACAGTATTACTACTGGGAGCAGCCATGCTGATGTTGGGCTCTTGCCAGAAACCTAAACCAGATCAGCAGGAACAAACCGGTAACACAGCAGCAATGGATATAAATGAACACTATACGTTTAAATTGAGCGATAAGGTAACCCGTCAAAAAGTAACATTTAAAAACCGTTACGGGATTGAGCTTACAGGTGATTTATACCTTCCAAAAAACAATACAGAACCGTTAGCCGCACTTGCCATCAGCGGGCCTTTTGGTGCTGTAAAAGAGCAATCATCAGGACTGTATGCGAATCAAATGGCGGAACGAGGCTTCGCAGCACTGGCCTTTGATCCGTCCTATACAGGCGAGAGTGGTGGCGAGCCGCGTAATATTGCATCGTCCGATATTAATACGGAAGATTTTAGTGCTGCAGTAGATTTTCTGGGCATTCAAAAAAACATTGACCGCAACAAAATAGGGATCATTGGTATTTGCGGTTTTGGAGGATTTGCATTAAACGCTACCGCGGTTGACAAACGTGTGAAAGCTGTAGCAACAACAAGTATGTATGATATCCCGCGAGCAGCATCTAAAGGTTATTTCGACAAAGTAACTTTAGCAGAGCGTACAAAAACATTGGAGCAGATGAGCGCGCAACGCTGGAAAGACGCAGAGAAAGGAAAACCGGCCTATGGGCAGTGCCCAAATCCGGAGAAACTGAAAGGTGATGAACCCGAATTTGTAAAAAGTTATTTTGATTACTATAAAACCAAACGGGGCTTTCACCCGCGTTCAATCAATTCAAACGGTGCCTGGACAATCACCAGTCCGTTTTCTTTAATGAATTTGCCAATACTGACATACATTACAGAAATTTCCCCGCGGCCAGTATTAATCATAGCAGGTGAAAATGCACACTCCCGTTATTTTAGTGAGGACATCTTTAAATCCGCTTCCGAACCCAAAGAATTAATGATTATTCCTAATGCTGTACACGTGGATTTGTATGATAAAATTGATGTAATCCCTTTTGAGAAACTGGAATTATTCTTCAAAAATAATTTGAAATAACAGCACTTCAAATAAAATCAGATACTGTATTTATCTTAAAGAATGTCCATAAAGGTTAAAATATTAATCAGGTGTTCGGCTGTAATTCCCGACACGAACAAAAAAACTCCTTAAGTACTGAAGGAGTTTTTTGTTTGGGGATATTTTTACCGGCTTATAAATCCATATTGCCGGATTTTGTATGTTTCAGAACGTTGTCATAAATTTTATTCAGCAGGTTTTGTCTCATTTTTGAATTTCTTTGGTTCAGCAGTATTATGATCCCCCAGTTTTTAGCCCTGTTGTAGCAGATAATGGAAGACTGCCCCATAGAATCACCCGATTTTAAATAAATGGTGTTTGCATCATCCGTGAGGATGTTGGTGCCCAATCCCATTTCCCGGTTTTCATCTTTATAGAAAATCTTTTCGGTAATCAGAGCCGCTTTACCGATTGTATTTTCGGTGTTTAAAGCCGCTTTTAAAAACGTAACCATATCTGAAGCACTGGACTTTATTAATCCGGCTGCTGCTGTAATATTCCATTTCATGAATTCCTGAGTTCCGCCATTCGGATTATGGCCAACTGTACGGTTTTTGACATTAAAATCTTTAGTTAAGGTATTGGTCATTTGTAGCGGCTCGATTATTCGGGCTCTGATAATTTCATCATAACTTTTGCCATACACTTTTTCTACGATTTGTCCGAGTAATGTATATCCAATTGTAGAATAACGGTAACGGCCGTAGTCTTTAAGTTCGCTGCAATTATTGATTATAGTAGCCAGTGTTTTTTGGGTTACGCTATTTACGGGCTGTTGCGGATCTAGTTCTATTAACTTTCCAAAGTCGATATCGGGTAAACCTGATTGATGAGACGCCAAGTCTGAAATCTTTATCCTGTTTTTAAGATTTTTATGCAATACATATTCTTTTGGAAGGTAGCTGTCGATATAATCATCTGTTTTTATTTTATGATCAATAACTGCCTGTGCGATTAAATTTGAGGTTAAAATTTTAGTAATCGAGGCAATTTCAAATATAGAATTCTTATTAATTTCAATCGGGCTTTCGGCATTCAGATTGCCATAGGCAGTATAGTATTCCGTATTATTCTTGATAAAACCAACACTGATACCTACGTCAGGATTTTTTTGATAATTATCCTTTATTATCGAATCAATTTTTTTGGAGATGTCCTGTCCGAAAGAAAAAGTGCCTGTTAATAATAGCACTGCTAAAAAGTGTAATGAAGTTTTCATAGTATCGTGTTTTTAGGTTAAAAAATATTTCGATACAAATGTGTGGAAGAAATCAGCGCTATGCGACCGAATAAAAGTAGTCGGACGCATTTGTTATAAAAAAGGAGTACGAATATTTTAAAAAACAAGTACGAGTAATTACAAAGTGTTGTATTGTAATGTTTTATGATGAGATTTAGGCGTGTAACCGGTAAGTTTTTTTAAACCGCATGAAAGGTAGATTTGGAATTAAACGCAAAACGGTATTGTATAATGAGCTATATTTTGTTGTTTTTATGGTGTTATTTTTATGATTTCCGGAATCCGTCAGATATATGAATATACATATCTTTACTGAAAAAAAATTACAAGCGCTCATGTCAGGTCGAAAACTTCTCGGGATTGTTTTGATTACTCTTTTTGCTGTCAGTATGGTTGCACAACCTACTAAAAACGTTTTATTACAAAAAGGCTGGGTGGCACTTGTTAAAGACAATGATGACGAAGCCTTCCGTTATTTTTTTCAGGCATACGAAAAAGCAAAAGATGATAAAAGTGATGAGGATAAAGCAGAATCCTTATTGTATTTAGGAATCTGTACGTATGGTTCCAACCTCGAAAAAGGCTTGCATTATGCGTTGCAGTCGTTAAATATTTATAGCCGTCTGGAAAAAAAACATCCCGTAAAATTTGAAATCGGCAGAAGCAAATGCCTGCAGCTGATCGGGACGATTTATACCCGCCAGGGAAAATTTAAGGAAGCCATTCCGCTTAGCCGGGAAGTGGTTAGTATATTGACCAATCATGACGATAAAAGCGGCACTTTAGGCCTGGCTTATACAACCCTTGGAAGTTTATACGATTCCGGGAAAATATCCGATTCAGCAGCCTATTTTTACAAACTGGCCTTAGAGGATTTCGAAAAATCGGATAATGTAGCCTATCTGCCCACTACTTATATCCGCATAGGTGAACTGGAACTTAAAAAGCAAAACAGCAGCGCAGCATTGCAACATTTTAAAAAAGCGCTGGATGTTGCTGTCCGTTCCGAAAATGACCAGGCACATGTATCGTCTTTAAATGCTTTGGGAGAATGGTACCGCAACGCAAATAATCTGAAAGAAGCACAGCATTATTTCCTGGAAGCCAATAAAATTGCGGTTATCCTTTCGGACAAGACGTTCGAAATGAAAACACTCGAACAGCTGATCGGCTTATACGAAAAACAGCAGCATTTTGCGGAAGTTTCGAAACTTCAAAAAAGGGTAATGGCCATCAAAGAAGAATCCTATTCTCTGGAAAAAGCCAAAATAGGGAAGAGTCTTGAAGTACAATTTGAAACAGCCGAAAAGAATAGAAAACTGGCTTTAATTTCCCAGGAAAAGGAAATCGCAAGACTGACCAATTATTTACTGGCGGTTTGCATCGTTGTCCTGCTGGTCGTTTTTATAACAGGATATTACTACCTGAAAAACAGAAACAAGCGCGATAAACAGCTGCTCAAAACAAAAGAAGCTTTAGTGGAAGCACTGGAACAGCAAAAAGAACTGAAAGAAATCCAGTTTAAGAATGATCTGGACCACAAGGAAAGTCAGCTGAGCGTAATTACGCTTCAGATGCTTCAGAAAAATGAATTGCTAAACGAGATTAAAACAACTATTGAGCTGCAGCAGCCCTTGTCGGAACAGCAGCTCGTAAAAATGGTAAACCGCCATTTTGAACAAAAAAATAACTGGGAGGATTTCAATCTTTATTTTGAAAGCATCAACAAAAATTTCTACACCCGCTTAAAGCAAATCTATCCGGAAATCAGTGCCAACGATTTAAAGATTTGCGCGCTGATCAAACTAAACCTGTCGATAAAAGAGATGGCTTCCATCCTGAATATTTCTCCCGACAGTGTCAAAACTGCCCGTTACCGCCTGCGCAAAAAACTCCAGATGAATGCAGACGATAACCTGACCAATTTTATTCTTTCGGTATAAAAATCGGAATTGTCTACCTGATTTCTACAGGTATTTCCGGGTTTGTCTACCTTTTGTCTACCTTGATTTTAGTGACTTTACAGCTGTTTCCTGATAATTTTGAAACGGTTCCTCCAATTGCGACCATTGCTTTGGAAGGAATAAGAACCCGTATTAAAATCAGGAATGTAATTACCGGGAATTGCTATTGGTAAGAAGCACAGCATCTTTTTCAAAAGCAATTTTCAAAGCCCTTTAAAGATGAATAAAAAAAGACTTTTAATTTTCGGAATCATCCTTTTGTTCGGTTTAGGATCATTTTATATCTACAACAAGGTACTGTATAAAGAAGGCCGGAATGTTGGCCAGGAAACTTCCGCTTTTGTATTGCCAGCTTCCGGGCTGATCAGCCAATATAAATCGGATGTAGCGGGATCGGATAAAAAATACCTGAACAAGACCATTGAAATAGAAGGGAAGATTACCGAAATCTCCGATTCAGCCATTACGCTGGACAGTACCGTTTTTTGTGGTTTTGATAAAAAAGTAAACCCCAAAAATCAAAACGGCAAGGTGAGGATTAAAGGAAGATGCATTGGTTTTGATGAAATGTTTAACGAAGTAAAATTTGACCAATGCATAATTTTAGAATAACCATGAAACCTATTTATTTCCTTATGATGACCCTTTTTTCCGGGTTTGTCGCAAATGCCCAGGAAGACCTGCTTTCCGGTCTGGATGCCACTCAGGCAAAAAACACCAATGTTACGGCGGTCTTTAAAGGCTTGCAGATCATTACGCTCCAGTCTACAAAAATGGCCGCTAAGAAAGAATTTTATTTTGTGGTTTCCCATCGCTTCGGAACGGTAAAAGACGGAATTTCGGAGTTTTTCGGATTTGACCATGCGACCACAAAAATAGGCGGGATCTATGGAGTGACCGACTGGCTTTCTGTTAGCGGATCGCGCCACACGCTATCGAAAATGTATGAAGTGGGCGCAAAATACAGAGTGTTACGGCAAAATGACGCTTTCCCTTTTGAAGTGGTAGGCTATAGTACCATTAATATTAACAGCCTTCTGAAAAAAGAAGACTATCCCAAAATTGAATTTTCAGACCGACTGGCATTTATCCACCAGCTACTGGTTTCGAGAAAGATCTCCGAAAAACTGTCCGTTGAGCTGGCGCCGTCATTCATACACAGGAATTTATACAATCCGGAAATTGAGAACGACAACCAGTTTTCCATTGCGTCCGGAGGAAGAATGAAACTAACCAAAAGGCTTTCGCTTAATATGGAATATGCCTATAATTTCAACAAACCCGGTTTTTACAGCAATCCGTTGTCTGTAGGCCTTGATGTGGAGACCGGCGGTCATATTTTCCAACTATTGTTTACCAATTCGCAGTCCATGACCGAAAGCGGTTATCTGACCAATGCAGCCGGTAATTGGAGTAAGGGAGATTTCTTTTTTGGATTTAATTTATATAGAGTTTTTTAAGATGAAAAAAATAGCACTGTTCGTAACAATCATACTCTTTTCGCTGACCAGCTGTGATTCGGATACTTACGAAGATCTTCAGGAACATACGGTAATTGTTGGAAAAGTAACCTACACGGCACAAGTGAAAGCAATCATTGATGCCAATTGTATCAGCTGCCATTCCGCTGCCGGAAGCGCTTCTTTCCGCCCTATGACAACTTACCCGGAAGTAAAGGCAGCTTTTGAAACAACCAATCTGGTGAGCAGGATTCAAAGACAAAACGGGGAATCCGGACAAATGCCCCAGACCGGAAGAATGCCTCAGGATAAAATAAATACGATTATCCAGTGGGGAACAGATGGTTTATTAGAAAACTAAACACTTGTAACGATGAAAAAGAACTTTTTTTTAATGCTTTTGCTGCTGACTTCCATTTCGTTTTATGGACAAAAGTATATTACCAAAACAGGAAATTTAAAATTTGAAGCCTCTGTAGCCTCGTTTGAGGAAGTTGCGGCCGAAAATAAAAACACTTCTGCCGTTTTAGAAGCTTCCACCGGAGAGGTTGCCGTTTTGGCACTGATGAAAGGTTTTCGCTTTAAAGTAGCGTTGATGGAAGAACATTTTAATGAAAACTATATGGAATCCGATAAATTTCCAAAAGCAACCTTTAAAGGAAAAATTGAGGATTTTGATCTTGAAAAAACGGTAAATGCAAAAAGCTGCCGGATTTCCGGTGATTTGACCCTTCACGGTAAAACCAGAAAAATTACGACCACGGCAAAAATAACCAGGTCCGGCAATACGATAACCCTGGCAGGGAATTTTGAAGTTACGCCGGCAGATTTTGCAATAGAAATTCCGGGTCTGGTACGTAAAAAAGTGGCCGATAAAATTCAGGTCACTTATAATTTACCCTTAACGAACAAATAACCATGAAAAGAATACTCTTGTTTTTCCTGTTGGTTTCGGCATTATCTAATGCCCAGGACAAAGAAAATAAAGACGTTTTTAATGTCGCACGATTTGGTACTGTAGAAGAAATGAAACTGCTGGAAGCTAAAAAACAGGATACGATAAATGCCGTAAATCCGGGCGGATTTACCCCGCTGATCCTGGCCTGTTATAAAGGCAATAACGCCGTTGCAGCTTACCTGATCCCAAAAGTGAAAAACATAAATTTCAACACGGCAAACGGTTCGGCACTGGCGGCAACCTGCATGAAAGGGAATGTTGCGCTGACCAGATTGCTTTTGGAGAACAAAGCCAATCCGAATCTTGCCGATGTGTCCGGAATAACACCTTTGCTTTATGCGATTCAATTTAAGAATAAAGAGCTGGTGGAACTGCTGCTAAAATTCAAAGCCGATAAAAAACAGGCCGATAACAGCGGTAAATCACCGTTTGAATACGCTGTTTTTACTAAAAACGAGGAAATCATTAACCTATTTAAAAACTAATATACAACAATGAAAAAAACACTACTATTGTTATTTTGGAGCATTTCCGCACTAAGTTCTTACGCACAGACAAAATCTACCGGTGTGGTCAATTTAATGGCTGAAATGACTGCTAAACTGGACTTGAACAATACTACTTCCACGGCGACATTAACGCTGACCGGGCCGTCTGACCGCTGGTTTGCCTTACAATTCGGGGCATTTAGCCAGGGACAGGGAATGGAAGCCGGCCAGGATGTTGTTTACTTTAACGGAACAACGCTGATTGATGCCGTTCACAATGGCATTGGTTCTGCGCCAACAGCCGATACCAATAACTGGAACGTTACTTCCAATACCGTAGCGTCTGGAACGCGTACCATCGTGGCTAACCGTGCATTCAATACCGGATCGTCCAATGATTATACATTTGTCTATCAAAACGGAACGATTGATTTCGCGTTTGCCAAAATGAGTTCGGCAAGCTTTTCACTGGCTTACCATGGTGGTGGAAACAGAGGATATGTGATTGGAGTGCCTGTTACAACCGCTTTGGCTGTAGGCGAATTTGAAAAGGCAAAAGTGGCGTTATTTCCAAATCCGGCAAACAATACTTTTTCGATCCAATCAAATGAGGCTGTTCAATCGGTGATTGTGTATGATGTAAACGGAAAACAATTGGCAAAATTTACCAACCAAAAAGAAGCCTTAAATATTGCTGCTTTACCGGCAGGTCTATATTTTATAGAAATTCAGAATACTGAAAATCAGACCTTTTTTGAAAAGCTGATCAAAAAATAAGCAACTTTTTGAGCGTACCAATCCATTTGGTACTGCGAAGGTTATCAATAACGGCACGCCTGTTTCCGGAATACTCAAAATTCCGGAGACAGGCGTTCCCGCTATACGGATCAGCTGCTATACAGAAGTTCTTTTTTAAAATAAAGCTGTTGGTGTTGGCTGTCCTCATTCGCCTGTTCGTCAAAATGGAATTCCCGGTAGTCAAAAGACTGTAGTATTTCCTTTAGAACCGTGTCTTTTTCAAAGACCTTTATCCAGATCAGATCATGCTTTCGCTGAGCGGCAATCGCTTCGGCACGTTTAAGCAGCAGCGATAATTCTTCCGAATTGAAATAAACAACCTGCTCAATACCCATTGGTTTATTCGCTCCGGTATTTTGATTGTAAAGCCTTGAAGAATTAAGCTTCATAAACGATAGTGGTGTTTCCGCTTCATGAACCATCAGCATTTCAACCGAAAAATCATTCTGTATCCTGATGAGCTTTTGATGGGAAAGATTTTCGGCAACATATTTTTCACCGGATGCTTTGTCCCCTAATACAGCAGTATAGAAACCGATGGCTTTGTTTTCCATCCAGAGGGCATTTTCGATTAATAGCACGACAAATTTTACAACTTTAGACATATTTATTCCTATTGAGCTACGCTGCTAAACCGGCATTTATTGCGGCATTGCAGCATATATTATCAGGTAACAAAACTGCATTTATCCGGGGTGTTTGTAAAGAGCCGGATTGCCTGTATGTTGGTCAAAAAGGCGGTAGTGTCAAGCGGTATTAGGATTCCGTGCGATAGGCTAAAGGAGAAAGACCGGTATGCTTCTTAAAAAATTTCCCGAAAACCGATTGATTGGAAAAATTCAGGACATCACTAACCTGATTGATTGTTAAGGATTTGTTTTGTAACAATACTTTTGCTTCCAGAATAATAAGATCATCAATCCAGTCCTTTGCCGTTTTGCCGCTGTTCTTTTTAACGACTTCCGACAGGTATTTACGGGTTACATGCAGGCGGTTGGCATAATAACCGACAGCGCGTTGTTCCAGGAACTCCTTGACAAGAATTGCTTTGAATTTTTCAAATAACGGGTTCTGTGCCGTATGATGCGGAATGGTTTGTTTTAGCGTGTCGAGTTCGTATATCAGGATATACAGGTAGCTCCTTAAAATAGCCGGTTGATGGGGATATGTACCGTTAAGTGCGGCTTTGATCTGGTTAAAAATTGGCTCAAATTTGGTAACAGCCGTTTTGTCGAGCGCTGATACATGCATCGTGTCATTTTCAAAAAAATCAAATTGGGTCAGGAAAAAAACATTAGCCTGACTTTCAAGAAAAAACGGCGCTTTAAAAAAGATAATGTCAATCAGGATTTCCTCACTGTCTTTGCTAAAGCTTCGGATAACGGACGGGCTTAACGTGATGATTGCCGGTGCATGGATGACCGTTTTTGAAAGCCTGGTCTGCATCACGATACTGCCTTTTCTCAGAAACTCCACCGCATAACTTTCCGCCCGGTACGGTTCGGTAATATAAGGATGATCCTGTGCCTGAATATAGAAATAGTCGTCTTTATTGCTGACAGTAGTAAACAGACTCTTGTGATGTTCAAGGGAGTAGGTCGTAATTTTGTTCATCCGGGAGGCTTCTTTATTTGCATTATTGCTTCAATAGCTTTTTGAAACAGCTGTTTTCGGGGCGTTAATTGATATTCAAATATAGCTAATGATGCGGATATGACACCATGCTTTAACAGTAAAAAAGCAACGGTTCATTTTAAATCCGGGATTGCAAAAGGACCTGTTATGGCAGTATTATGCAATGAAAGCACTTTTTATATTTATATTTTCCTGCTACTTTTGTTTGATTTCCGATTATTCTCAAAAAAAATGTAATTCCATGGATCAGGATAAATTTATTTTCTGTCTCGAAGCGGTTCCCGATGTCGAAACGGATACGACCACAGCAGTGTTTAAAAGTCTGGAACAGTTAGCGCTGGAGCAGGGTATTGCCAGCATCCACAAAACCTGCGATACTATTGAAGGTCTGGAAGAAAGCCTGAATGCACTGCTGTATGAGGATCATTATTTTAAGGATTATGAAATCATTTATTTAGTGATGCAGGGCGACGGAAACAACATTTGCTTAAACGACTATTACTATAGTTTTGAAGAAATAGCAGAACTCTTTGAAGGAAAAATGACCGGTAAGATCGTGCATTTTGCCAATACAAAGACGTTGGATTTAAGTGAGGAAGAAGCCCAATACTTTTTAGACATTACAAGGGCAAAAGCAGTTTCGGGTTATGGAACGAAGTTCAGTAAAATGATAAGCGATAAACTGGACAATGTTTTCTTTAGCCTGTGTCAGGATGAAGATGATGTAACTGAAATCGTGGAAGAATTGCATGAAAAGCATTATGCACTTTGCAAACTACTCGATTTTAGGCTGTACTACTAATGGAATTGTTTATTTTTATTGGAAAGTATCGTAATATGAATTTTAACCGCTAAGATGGATAACAAAAAACAGGACCTTTCCGATTTTGATGGTTACGAAAAGACCGCCTATCATTATAAGGTAAGGCGTAACAACACCTTCGGCATTCTTTCGAACGACCTGGAAACGATCATTCCGGCGGATTATGCAGAGATCATTTACAGGAATAATACCGGTATCTTTTTTTGCAGAAAGGAGCTTTTTAAAAGTAAGGACACCATTTATTATTGTTTTGATAAAAACGGTTCCTTTTTAAAAGAACTGCGTTATTCACACATCTGGTTTGATTATTTCAGCAATCAGGATTATTATCTGTTTAGCGAAGCAGATAGTGATTTTGATACCTTTTATTTTGATCCCAAAAATGAAATGACGGGAGAATTCGGTTTGATTGACGCTAACCTGGAACAGCGGCTACCGGCCCGATACGGATGGATCAGTATTCACAATAAGGATTATATTCTTTATAAAGGCGACAATTTTGAAATGCACACACCGGAAGACGAACATAAATTCCGGTCGGTTATAAATTATTATACACTAACCGGCGGGAAATGGGGTGTTATGGATACGGATCATAAAATTAAAATTCCATTTGAGTACGACTGGATTTACGGTACCAGAAACGAACAGGTTTTTGTGGTGAACAAAGGAGGCGCCATGACCTATCTGGAGCAGGTGCAGGATGATAACGGAACCTGGTTTGTTGAAGGCGGAAAATGGGGAATCGTCGATTCTGAAAACAAAACTATAATACCCGTACACTATAACCGGATGAGCTTTTATGAGGATAAAATACTGCTACAGGAAGATTCGGATAAAAAAGCTACTCAAGCATCTGTAGATTTGGAAAAAAACTATATTAGCTATGTGTTATAATGAAAAAACTATAGGATCATGCCATTTTTTGAATAACAGATTAGTGATAAACATTAAAAAATAAAGATATGAAATTAGGAGCCTTTTCAATGAGTCTTAGTGTAAAAGACATTACTGTTTCCAAACAATTTTATGAAGAACTGGGATTTAAGGTTTTTGCCGGAGATCTGGAGAAAAAATACCTTATCATGAAAAATGAGAATGCACTGATCGGTTTGTTTCAGGGCATGTTTGAAGGCAATATTTTAACTTTTAACCCGGGTTGGGATGAAAATGCGAATACGATGGAACAATTTGATGATATCCGCGTTATTCAGAAGCAGCTAAAGAGCAAAAATATTGCGTTAATGGCAGAAGCCGATGAAAACACTTCCGGACCGGCCAGCCTGATGGTAATGGATCCGGATGGCAATGTCGTGCTGCTGGACCAGCACATTTAAACGCCGGCCGGATATAACGAAAACTACAAAAGTGTTTCCGGGAATAGAAAAATGTACTTTGTCTGTTTCCGGAAACACTTTTAATTTACAACCCACAGGAAGGACAATAAGCTGCTGCTGTAAAGGGATGGCTATCAGGAGAAGTCTATAAGAAATGTAAATCAGTAACGGTTACGATCAGTAATAAAATTACTATTAAGAAATGGTAAATTTTAAATAATTGATAATGATTTGTTCTTTTTATTGCAATAATTTAGAAATTATAGTGAATCCTTTATAATAAAATATATCTTTACGCGTTATACACACAGATAATATTGACTTCCTCTTATACTTATTTAATTTGGAAAACAGTAATATGTAGTATTTGTTTTACTATTCTGCACAAGCAGATTTAATTTTTCCAAATTATGAAATCGTACTCCGTACAAGAAATCAATGCAGTACTTCGGGGAAGTATCATAGGCGATACCACTCATAGTATTTCCTCACCCGAACAGCTGGAACTGGCTGATCAAAATCAGATATCGTTTATCGGACATAAAAAATATGAAAAATTCTGGATGGCTTCCAAAGCTTCTGTAGCGGTGGTCAATAATGAAATTTCTATTGAGCCCGGTGAGAACCGTGTTTTTATTAAAGTTCAGAATGCCGATTTAGCCATGTCGCAGGTATTGGAGCTTTTTGCAAAATCGGCTCCGGTTTTTGACAATCCGATACATGATACAGCGGTTATCCACCCGGATGCCATTCTTGAAGAAGGAGTAAAGGTCGGGGCAGGTTGCTATATTGGTGCCGGCGTTGTTATTGGTAAGAATGTTACGATTTATCCTAATGTAACCATCCTGGATGAATGTACCATTGGTGCTCAAACCATTATATGGTCGGGAGTGGTTGTCCGCGAGCGTTGTCATATTGGCGCTTGCTGTATTCTGCATCCCAATGCGACTATAGGAGCAGACGGTTTTGGTTTCAGAGCCTGTCCGGAGCGTGGTTTGGTAAAAATTCCGCAAATCGGAAATGTAGTTATTGGCAATGGTGTCGAAATTGGTTCCGGTTCCTGTGTAGACAGAGGGAAGTTCAGTTCAACCATTATTGGTGATGGCTGCAAAATAGACAATTTAGTACAGATAGGGCATAACAGTGTGTTGGGTAAATTCTGTATCATGGCCGGCAATAGCGGTCTGGCAGGTTCCGTAACATTGGGCAATGGTGTGATTATTGGCGGCAGTGCCTCGATAAAAGACCATGTTACCATTAAAGATGGTGCCGTAGTGGGAGCAGGTTCCGGGGTAACCGGCGATGTGGAAGCTGGAATAACGGTATTGGGCTATCCGGCGGTTGAAGCCAGAAAAGCCCTGAAACAATGGGCAATATTGAAAAAAATGGCCTCTCAGTGCGGTTAACCGGCCAGTTGATGATGGGTAGCCGGAGTGGCTTATTCCGTGCTGCTTTTTAGTAAAAATCCGACAGAATAATTATGATTTGTTTAGTATTTGCGAAATAATAAAATGATTAATTTTGGAAAAAATCAACCATGAAAAAAGTAATATTAACGTGTTGTGCACTCTTTTTGTTCAGTTTCCAGAATCAGGCGCAGCATAAAGACAAACCACTTTCAACCGAAAAAATGACTACGATGAACACTGAAAACATTTACCAGTTTAAAGTAAAAGATATCGAAGGTAAAACTTTTGATTTTGCGTCCCTGAAAGGGAAAAAAGTGATGGTCGTAAATACCGCGTCAGAATGCGGATTGACACCACAATACGAGCAACTGCAAAAGCTGTACACGGAATATAAAAACAAGAACTTCGTGATTATCGGATTTCCGGCCAATAATTTTGGTGCTCAGGAACCGGGAAGCAATAAAGAGATCGCTACGTTCTGTTCTAAAAATTACGGTGTGACTTTTCCAATGATGGAAAAAATATCCGTAAAAGGGGAGGACATGCATCCGTTATACCATTTCCTGACCGAAAAAGCGAAAAACGGTCTGGAAGACAGCCAGGTGGAATGGAATTTCCAGAAATACCTGATCAATGAAAAAGGACAGCTGGTTAAGGTAATCCACCCGAAAACATTACCGGACAGCCCGGAAGTAGTAAACTGGATTAAAGGTTAATTACGATAAAAACAAAAAAGAAAAGCTCCCGCAACGGGAGCTTTTTTATAGCATTAACTGTAGAAATGCCGTATCCAGCCACCGGTCAAATTTATAGGCATTCTCCTTTAGGATGCCTGCCATTTCAAATCCGGATTTTTGGTGAAACAGGATGCTTCCGGTATTCTCTGTATCGATGACCCCGATCATGGTATGTTTGTTTTGTGCTTTGGCTATCGCGATCAATTCGGCCAATAATAGTTTTCCGATACCTTTTCCGGTATGCTGCTGATCGATATAGATAGAATGTTCAACAGTGTATTTATAGCCCTCTTTAAAGCGGAAAAAACCATAGGTACCAAAACCTACAGCCACATCGTTTATAACGGCTACCAGGAAAGGAAAATCGTGTTTTCTTTTGTCCTGTATGATGATTTCCTGTTCCTGTAGTGTTCTGGGTTCATAATCGTATATGGAAACACTGTTTTTGATTTCATGATTTATGATTTCAAGGACATACGGCAAATCGCTGTCTGTAAAGGGTCTGATGGATATATTCATGGCTGTGTTTATACCATCAAAGATATAAAGTTTCACACTTTTTTTGAAAGAAATTGATAATAGAACACTAAATTTGTTTTGCGTTTTTGAGACGCTCAATTTAAACTTCAAATATAAAATGTCGTATCCTAAAATACCTTTGGCACAAAGTATTATTGAAATTTGTAAAGCCAAAGGATTACTTGATATTATCATCTCTCCGGGTTCCAGAAATGCACCTTTAACAATAGGGTTTGTCGGAAATAAAGAATTTAACTGTTATAGTATTGCCGATGAACGCTGTGCTGCTTTTATGGCAGTGGGTATGGCGCAGCAGTTAAAGCGTCCGGTTGCCGTGGTTTGCACTTCGGGCTCGGCACTGCTAAACTATTATCCGGCAGTTGCGGAAGCGTTTTACAGCCAGTTGCCTATTGTTATCATATCGGCGGACCGTCCTACTTCAAAAATTGATATTGGCGACGGACAGACCATTCGCCAGCGTAATGTTTATGCGAACCATATACTGTACAGTGCCAATCTTACCGAGGAAGCTTCGGAAGCAAATGATCTGGAAATTAATGAAGCCATCAATCAGGCTATTGTTAAAAAAGGCCCGGTTCATATCAATGCGCCTTTTGAAGAGCCTTTATATGAAACGGATGAGGTGGCTACGGTAACAACACAGGTTTTGCCTCCGGTGCCGCTACCGGAACAGCTCCCGGATTTAAAACCTTATACGGAGCAATGGAACAAGGCTAAAAAGAAACTGATTTTAGTTGGTGTCAATGACCCGGACAGTATCGATCAGGCTATTATTGACCGGCTTGCGGCTGATGCTTCGGTAGTGGTGATGAAAGAAGCAACATCGAATTTGCATCATCCTCATTTTATCGGCAATATCGATACCATTATTACTCCGTTTACAGAAGATGATTTTAAAGCGTTTCAGCCTGAAATTTTAATTACCATTGGCGGTATGGTTGTTTCCAAAAGGGTAAAAGCCTTTTTACGAAAATACAAACCGGAAGCCCACTGGCATATCGATACTTTAAGGGCTTACGATACTTTTGGCAGCCTGACCAGACATTTTGAATGCACACCCAATACGTTTTTTAACGAATTTTTACCGGGTACTGCGGCAGTTGCCAGTGATTACCTGGAAAATGCCGTAGCGCTTAAAGCCTTGCGGGAAGTCAAACACCAGGAGTATAGTGCCCGGATTCCGTACAGCGATTTTAAAGTATTTGAAACGATACTGTCGGCATTACCGCAAAACAGCCAGTTGCAAATCAGTAACAGTTCGGCTATCCGTTATGCACAATTGTTTGCTATCGACCCGTCTATCGAGGTTTTTTGCAACCGCGGCACCAGCGGAATCGACGGTAGTACTACTACAGCTATTGGAGCAGCTGTTGCCAGTAAGAAAGAAAACATCCTGATTACCGGAGATATCAGCTTCTTTTATGACAGTAATGCACTTTGGAATGCCTATATCCCTAAAAATTTTAAAATCATTCTGATCAACAATCAGGGCGGTGGTATTTTCAGGATTTTACCCGGACATCAGGAAACGGAAGTATTTAATACCTTTTTTGAAACCACCCATAACTTTACGGCGGAGCAACTGGCTTCAATGTATCATTTTAAATATTATCAGGCTACAGACCTTGAGGCACTAGAAACGGTGCTTCCGGAAGTCTTACAGGAAAATTCGCAGCCTGTACTGTTTGAAATTCATACGCCAACAACAGTAAATGACAGTGTATTATTGGAATATTTCAAAAACTTAACATAGAATTCAAGAAAATAGTTTTGAAATGGGGCTTGTTTTGGTTTTATTTTGTTAAATTTGAAAGAGAGTAAATCATTTATATAACACAAAATAATTTATATTATGAGTAAAAGAGATGAATTAATTGCAAAATACGCAGCGGATTTAAAAGAGAAGTGTGGCGTAACTCCCAACATGGATTTATTAACAAAAGTAACCATCGGTTGCGGTCCGTCCATTTACAATGCGGATTCTTCGACGGTTTCCGGAACTTCCGAAACGGAGCTGGCTACCGTTAAGAATAACTTCTTAATTAAAAAATTAGGATTAAAAGACGGCCCGGATCTGGATAAAGGTATCGATAGCGTAATCGAAAAGTACGGCCGTTCCAATAAAAACAAATACAGAGCGGTTGTGTATTACTTATTAACGGTACATTTCAAAAAAGAAAGCGCGTATAAATAAAAAGCACCATTACTATAAAATAAAAAAGGCAGATTGTACAATCTGCCTTTTTTATTTTATGTTTATCCTGTTGGAAATTACTTAAATAAGTCCATTCCCGGAATATTAGGCATGCCGTCTTTTGCCACAGCACCCAATTCTGCCTCATTTACATTTGTTGCTTTTTCGATAGCTTTGTTAATAACAAGTACCAAATAGTCTTCCAATTGCTCTTTATCTTCTAATAAAGCATCGTCAACCTGTATCGATTTTATTTTGCGGTTAGCCGTTAAAGTTACCTTTAAAAGCCCGTCATTACTTTGCTCATCTATTAAAACCGTATCCAAACGTTTTTTAGTCTCTTCAATTTTCTGCTGGGTTTCTTTAAGTTTCCCCATCATACCCATTATGTCTCCAAACATGTTAATAAAATTAATAGTTAATGTTACTGCAAAATTATTAAATTGCAGAGTGATTAGTAAAAAAAACTAAATGAAAAATCAAATTATTTTGAGCTGTGTTTGTCTTATTTTTGTAACGGGAAACGCACAAAATAAAAAACCGAATATGGTAGAAAAAATAACGCCGCCTAAAGCCGCTGTTAAACCCAAGCAATTGGAGAAGCACGGAGATATCAGAACAGATAATTATTATTGGTTAAATGAAAGAGAAAACCCTGAGGTAATCGATTATCTGAAAAAAGAGAACGAGTACTATCAGCAAATGACAGCACATACAAAACAATTCCAGGAGGATTTGTTTAAAGAGATGAAGTCAAGAGTTAAGGAAGACGACAGCTCCGTTCCGTATCTTTATAATGGGTATTACTATATAACCCGCTATGAAAAAGGAAAAGATTACCCGATACATGCCCGAAAAAAAGGATCTTTAGACGCTAAAGAAGAAATTTTGTTTGACTGTAATGAGATGGCCAAAGGACATGCTTATTTTCAGTTGAGCGGCATCAGTATCAGTGAAGACAACAAATGGTGTGCTTTCGGAGTGGATACGGTATCCCGAAGAGAATATACCATTCAGATTAAAAACCTTGAAACCGGAGAGATCCTTCCGGTAAAATTAGAGAAAACAACCGGTGGTTCCACATGGGCAAGTGACAACAAAACCTTGTTCTATACCCGTAAAGATCTGGTAACACTTCGTTCCGATAAAATTTACAAACATAAATTAGGTTCAGAGCCTACGGATGATAAAGTGGTTTTCAATGAAAAAGACGATACATTCTCTGTTTTTGTCTATAAAGAAAAATCAAAAAAATACATTGTTATCGGTTCTACAAGTACGCTGACTTCCGAGTTCAGTATACTTAGAGCAGACAGCCCTGATGGCGAGTTTAAAGTATTCCAGCCGAGAACAAGAGGTCTGGAGTATAGTATTTCGCATTATGGCGATAGTTTCTATGTGGTTACCAATAAAGATAAAGCAACCAATTTTAAACTGATGAAAACGCCGGAATCGGCTACCGGTAAAGAAAACTGGAAAGACCTGATTCCGCATCGCAAAGATGTTTTACTGGAAGATATCGAAATCTTTAAAGATTATCTGGTGGTATCCGAGCGTTCTAACGGACTTAATAAAATCAGAATCATGCCGTGGAGCGGAAAAGGGGAGTATTACCTGCCTTTTGAAAGCGAAACCTATACGGCTTATACCACAACCAATGTAGACTTCAATACAGATGTGCTTCGTTACGGCTATCAGTCAATGGCGACACCATCATCGGTTATCGACTTTAACATGAAGACTAAGGAAAAGGTTGTCCGTAAGGAGCAGGAAGTTTTAGGCGGTAAGTTCGATAAAAACAATTATATCGAAGAACGCGCCTGGGCAACGGCTCAGGATGGTACTAAAGTGCCTATTTCCATTGTTTACAGAAAAGGAATTAAAAAAGATGGCAGCAATCCGTTCCTGTTATATGCTTACGGTTCCTATGGTGCTTCTATGGACCCTTATTTCTCCTCGATTCGTTTAAGCCTGCTGGACAGGGGATTCATTTATGGCATCGCACACATCAGAGGTGGAGAAGATTTGGGAAGAGAGTGGTATGAAAACGGAAAACTGCTTAAAAAGAAAAATACATTTACTGATTTTATCGACTGTTCAAAATTTGTAATTGACAGTAAATATACATCAGCCAAACACTTATATGCCGAAGGTGGTTCTGCCGGAGGACTGTTAATGGGCGCCATTGTAAATATGGCACCGGAACTGTATAACGGAGTAATCGCACAGGTTCCTTTTGTGGATGTGATGACAACGATGTTAGACGATACGATTCCGTTAACAACAGGAGAATATGACGAATGGGGTAATCCTAACGATAAAACCTATTATGACTATATGTTATCCTATTCGCCGTATGACAATGTGAAAAAACAAAAATATCCGAATTTATTGGTTACAACCGGGCTTCATGATTCACAGGTTCAGTACTGGGAACCGGCGAAATGGGTTGCTAAACTGCGGGTTATGAAAGCAGGAGACAGCCAGTTGTATCTGGATACCAATATGGATGCCGGTCACGGAGGTGCTTCCGGACGTTTTGAATCCCTTAAAGAAGTAGCGAAAGAATATACTTTTTTATTAGATTTAGAAGGAATTAAAAAGTAGATAAATTTTTTTTGTTAAATTTGCAGAGTTCTGAGGTTACTTAAATCTTTAGGTAATATCGACCTCGACTAATTTATATTTTATGAAAGAAGACATAAAAGCCTATAATAATGTATTGGAATTAATAGGAAATACACCCCTAATTAAGCTCAATAAAATTACAGAAGGATTAGAAGGTAATTTTTATGCTAAAGTAGAAGCTTTCAATCCGGGTCATTCCACAAAAGACAGAATCGCTGTATATATAATTGAAGAAGCGGAAAAAAGAGGAATCTTAAAGCCGGGCGATACAATTATAGAAACGACATCCGGAAATACAGGATTCAGCTTGGCAATGGTAAGCATTATTAAAGGTTATAATTGTGTTTTGGCCGTGAGTTCAAAATCTTCGAAAGATAAAATTGATATGTTACGCGCCATGGGAGCAAAAGTTTATGTTTGTCCCGCTCACGTTTCTGCCGATGATCCCCGTTCTTACTACAATGTTGCAAAACGTTTGCACGAAGAAACCAAAGGATCGGTTTATATAAACCAGTATTTTAATGACCTGAATGTAGATGCACATTACAATACCACCGGACCGGAAATCTGGGAACAGACTAACGGAAAAATAACCCATCTGGTAGCCTGTTCGGGTACCGGAGGAACGATTTCCGGAACAGCACGCTTTCTGAAAGAAAAAAATCCGGATATCAGAGTTCTTGGTGTGGATGCTTTTGGTTCGGTATTGAAAAAATACCACGAAACAAAAGAGTTCGACAGCGAAGAAATCTATCCATACAGAATAGAAGGTTTAGGAAAGAATTTAATTCCGTCTGCAACCGATTTTGAAGCAATTGACAAATTCACGAAAGTGAATGATGAGGAAAGTGCCCACACGGCGCGTGAGATTGCCAAAAAAGAAGGATTGTTTGTAGGATATACTTCCGGAGCAGCAATGCAGGCCATCAAGCAATTTGCCGAAGAAAGCGAGTTTACCCAAAACAGCAATGTTGTGGTAATCTTCCCGGATCACGGTTCCCGCTATATGAGTAAAGTATTTAGCGATGAATGGATGAACGAGCAGGGATTCTTTGACAGCGTTAATGCAGAAGAAGTACAAAAAATAGAATTTATCAAATAGCGGATTCCGCTAATACGAATAAAAAGGCTCCGGAACATCCCGGAGCCTTTTTATTTTAACGATTATGATAATATTTCAGGCATTAAAATATTGAATAACTAATTCTATTTTTACCTTTGTGGCTTATAAAATTTCTATTACAGAATATAATGATTGAGATAGGGAAATACAATACACTAAAAATTGACCGTGAAACGAAAGTCGGTTTGTTTCTGACAGATGGAACAACAGATATTTTATTGCCGAATAAATATGTTCCGAAAGCCTATGCAATAGGTGAGGAGCTGGCTGTTTTTGTGTATCTCGACCATGAGGAACGTCCGATTGCCACCACTTTGGAACCGTATATCTTTTTAAACGAATTTTCATTGCTGCGGGTGAACTATACCAATAAATTCGGTGCCTTTATGAATTGGGGCATGGAAAAGGATCTGTTTGTACCGTTTAAAGAACAGGCGCGTCCTATGGAGCAGGGAAAACGGTATCTGGTGTATATGTATCTGGATGAAAAAACAAACCGTTTGGTGGGTTCCAGTAAAACCAATCAGTTTTTAAACAACGAAGAAATCACGGTTGAAAAAGGTGAGGAAGTAGATCTTATTATTTCGCACATCACAGAAGTGGGTATCAACGTGATCATTAATGAAAAGCACAAAGGACTGCTATATAAAAACGAAGTTTATGACGATTTCAGAACCGGTGACCGTATTGTAGGCTATATCAAAAATATCCGTCCTGACGGTAAAATTGACGTGTCGGCTACCAAACTGGGATTTGAAAAATTAGAACCGAGTTCCCAGTATATTCTGGATGAATTAAAAGCCAGCCGCGGTTTTCTGCGGTTAAATGACGACAGTCATCCGGAAGACATTAAAACGGTGCTTAAAATGAGTAAAAAGACCTTTAAAAAAGCGATTGGTGTTTTATACAAGCAAAAGCTCATTGAAATAAAAGAAGATGGAATTTATCTGGTAAAATAAAAAAAGGGAGAACATTGTTCTCCCTTTTTTTATTGTGGTAATTTTTCCGGAGCCGGTTCCCGGTAAATTACTGAAGTTATGCTTCCCAGGAAAGCTTCTAAAGCATCAAGCTCTCCTTTGTTTAAGTCCAGTTTTTGCAATAAAGGCGACGTTTTTGGAAACAATTTATCGTTTACCTGTTCGCCTTTTGGTTTTAGATTCGGCATCCCCATATTGTACAGGTTCAGCACCCCTCTGATTTCCGGGAATAAACCATTGTGCATATAAGGCCTGGTTTTCATTATTTCCCGTAAAGAAGGCGTACGGAATTTCCCAACATCTTCTGTATTCTTAGTAATGTTATAACGGCCCAGATCTTCATATTTTCGGCCGTAGTAAGTCAGTCCTGCATTGTGGAACTGGTTATCGGAAAACAAAGCAGAATTGTGGCAGTTAATGCATCTTGCTTTGGTTCTGAAAAGGTGTAAACCTTCTACTTCTTTATTGGAAAGCTGCGTACTGTCGCCTTCAATAAATTTGTCAAAGCGGCTTTTGCGGCTCACCACCGTACGTTCAAAAGTAGCGATCGCTTTAAAGATCTTCTCTTCGGTAACTTTTTCATCACCAAAAGCCTCTTTAAAAAGCGGCTGGTAGCCTTTTATCTTTTTAATCGTTTTTACGGCAATATCCATGTGATTGTTCATCTCTTTGGTATCGACTATCGGGAATTTTGCCTGTTCTTCCAGGCTGGCTGCCCGTCCGTCCCAGAAAAAGATGGTGGAATAGGCCACGTTGATAATCGGTTTTGAGTTTCGGCTGCCCGGAGTTCTGTCGTGACCGTGGGAAACTCTTTTTCCGTCGCCCCATCCCAATTCCGGATCGTGGCAGGAAGCACATGAAATTTGTCCTGATTTTGACAATCGCGGATCAAAGAACAATACTTTGCCCAACTCTCTTTTTGCTTCAGAATACGGATTTTCGGCAGGGAAGGGAACTTTTGGCAAAACCCCTAAATCCTGGAAATTGATAACGGTGCTGTCCACATTGGCTTTTGGCCATTTGGCCATATCACCACCGCTGTATATTTTTTTTAATTCAGATATGGAATAGTATTTTTCATCGTCTGTATGGTTTTGTAAAGAAACCAGGCCTACGAATAAAAAACTGAGGAAGGTTAGTCCAATAATCTTTTTCATGCCTAATAAATTATAGAGATTCCGCCATTAAAATAGCTGCTTTCTGTGGTATTAAAATCGGTTGTATAGGTTTTGTATTGATCCCCTAAAGCAACCAGTGTGTTATAATTGGCAAAAATACGTAACTTTTTAGTTTTTGAAAGACTATAAAAGTATTGTGCCATAATATTCGATTGTAATTTCGAAGTCGCATCAAAAGCCTGATCCGGTCGGATTACATTGTCTGCAAATGAAGTGTTGGAAGAAGAAATAGGAATAAAAACTAATTTTTCATCCAGCGCCATATAATATTTCACTCCAACAGACAGGTTTATTTTGTTTTTTTCCTTAGCCAGTATGTCTTTATTAAAAGAAGTCTGGATTTCCAGCGTGTTCAATAGTTTGTCGGTATTACCCAAAAGGTCGATATATTTATGTTTGATATAGTTGGCTCCCAGTTCAAAAGCATAAACAACACGATCCTTGTCTTTCTTTATCACGCCATTACTGAAGGTAAAAATATCCAGGTTCATCCGGTAATTCTGACCGTTTTCGATCACTGAAAAATTATCGCCTTTTTGTCTTTCATATCCAAAAGCGGCTTTATAATCGACTTTTTCACCGTCATAGAAATAGTTCAGCTCTCCGGTATGTGCTATAACCCTGTACATATACATTTTCAGTTCATCATCGATATAGACATAGCCACGGGCATTTTTGCGATAAAAGCTTTCCAAGGATTTGTTGTATTTATAGGTGGCGCTTACCTTGTTTCTGCTGTTTTGGTATTGATAGCCAAAACCGAAGTTTTTATCGATAGTATTAAAAATATACCTGTTATAGGAGGAGTTAAAAATGATCCGCCCATAACCGGATGCAAAACGGGTGAATGTTTCCGGATAGGCCGGAGCATTCTGGGCATCATTCACGTAAGTGATGTTTGAGGTTTCCGTTTTTTTGGCAATACCTGCGCTAACAAACAAACTGTTATTGTTGAAATTGTAACCGGTTTGCAGCTCTCCGCCATAGTTACTCTGTTGAATTTCCGGACGCGGATCGATGGTTCTGTAACTTTTTCCGTTTTTATAGAAAGCTTTGGCTCCTAAAAGAATATTGCTGTCAAACTGATAAGCAAATCCGCCATCTAAATTATAATTCTGAATATCCCAGTCTCCTTTTTTAGGGGCGAAAAAATAATTTGGAGACAAAACATTCTGGTTTTCCGTTCGCTGGGTAGAGAAGTTGTAGCCCAGACCTTTTTCGGCAATTTTATTGAATGTAAAACCGCCAAAAAGGCGTAATCTCGGTTTTACATTATAGATTCCCTGAGTAGAAAAACTATATTGTGTGGTTCTGTCTGCCGTTTGAACGCGTTTTAAATTCAGATTCTTCTGACTGAAATCAATTTGAGTCAGCGTAAAATCATTTAAATGCTGGGTGGTATAGAATAACGGGTTTTTCCAAAAATGCTGTTGTACATCGTTGTAAAACAAATTCTGTTGTACCGATAAACTATCAGTGAGTTGCGCATTTGCTGCACAACTCACCAATAGTATAAAATAGAATATTACTTTTTTTGAAGTCATATTATAATGGTTCTTAAAAATATAAGAAACGTTTTAAGATTTAACTGCTGTAACGGGTTACAGACTAGTTTGCAAAACCTTTAGGATTTGCTTTTTGTTTGATGAAATCGTTAGAAGAATTGTTAGTATCTTCTAAGATTTTACGACCATTAACGATAGTTTTTGTTTTTCTGATTACCGCCTGCGAGTTGTAGGCAGCATCACAGTTAATGAAAGAAGCATCTACTTCTGCCTGTAACATTTTCGGACGCTGGCTGCTTGGGTTGTAGTGTTGTAATTCTACACCGTCAATGATTTTAACCTTTGGAATCTGAATGAAAAACTTGGTTGTATTGATAATGTTTGTTACAGAAGGATCTGAAAAATTAGGGTAAGCATTTAAATTTTCTTCACGGAAAATTACAAAACTGTCTCTTCCTAAGTTGTCCATTAAGAAATCTTTATTCGGGCTGCTGTATCCTTGTCTTCCCCAGTAGGCGATATTCATATCTTTAACAGCCGGGTTTTGGATGTCGTAACGATAAACCTCTTCACCAAGTGATAATCTGTAATCTCCTAAATATACTTCAAATTCAGCATTGCTTAAATCGACTGTCAAATCAGGATTCTGTACCGTTAACGGTTCATTGCTATTGTCTACTAAAGGCGCTTTATGGTTGATTCCCGTTTGGGCAATTACAATACTTTCTCCCGGTAAAATCGGGTATTCTGTTCCGTTTCCAGGTACTTTGATCACATAGTCAGCATAAACATAATCTGTATTGGCAGCAGATCCGGAAGTCATTCCAATTGACTTGCTCCAGTCGAACTGTCCGTTAGACAGGGTGTAAGAAGCTGAAGTAGTGGATGTTTTTCCGTAAAGCTGACCGATACACAAACCGTCTGCATAGATCTTCTCGTTAGAGTTGTTGTAGATCTCAATAAACTGATCTCTGAAAACAGCCCCCTGTTGTGCATGAGAACCGGCATAGTAGATTTGTTTGATTACCAGATCACCAATTCGGATTGTTTTTAGTTTAAGTTCGGTACCGCTTACATTTGCGTTTACGATAACCTGCTCCTGAGCACCGTTAAATAAAACCGATGGCGTTTCCGGAGTATAACCGAACTGTGTATTGAATTCAGCACTGGTCAGGGTTTTTGTAGCCGTAATGTTATAGGTTCCCGGGATGATCGCATTAAAGGTAGCCACACCACTGGTATTGGATTGTACCGTATATGTATCTCCGGTATTGGTATTGGTTAAAATAACAGCACCCTGTTGTACTGCTTCACCATTAAATGCTGTTGTATCATATTTAAGATTTACCGAAAAATTAACGGGTTGTAATCCATTATTTCCATCTCCGAAATCGTCATCTGAACAAGATGAAAAAGCTAGAGCCGCACTAAGTAATAGAAGTATTTTTTTCATGTAAGTTATATATAATTAATTATTAAAATTGATATTCTATTTTGGTTCCGAACGATAACTGTACCATATCGGATTTTGTTCTTTTTGTCGGAATGCCGTTGTCTATAACATCTTCCGTTTGTTTTAAATCCAGGAAGTTGTTGGCATAAAATGAAAAACGGAATCCGTTTTTAAAGTCTTTCGATACCCGCAAATGGAAATTGTGATATACTTTTTGCAGGGATCTGTCTCTTTCCGGATAGTTTTGTACCAGTACTCCTAACAACGGGTGGGTATCTCTTTCGGCTTCCGGAATGATAAACCGGTTCAGGTTTTCATCGATATAGCCCAACAGTCGGTTACCGCTTTTATAGGTATTGTTTTCAATGATAAAGTGTTCGCTTCGCACCGCAATAACCAATCCGATTTTAGGTAAATGGTAATTGATGTTAGAGCCCAGACGGAAACTTTTATAATTCTCGGAATATGGTGCCAGAATCGCAAATTTTTCCGTTCTTGGCGTTGTGCCGGCAATCTTTTCATAGAAATCACGGTTATCGGTGTTCACCGTTTCCGTATAGCTTCCCTGAATGTCAAACGTGACATTTTTAAAAGGTGTTTTTTCAAAACTCATAAAGAATTCCACACCCTTATCTTTTGATTCCATTTTGTTTACCAATCTGTTTTGCAGGTAATAAAAAGGAGTATAGCCTGTTACCTGATAGGTTGGCGTCTGGGTTCCGTTAAACTGTATGTCCAGGTTTGCCATGGCTCTGGTAGTCGGAATTCCTTCATTGGTGATTCCATCATACATCTTATTATAAAAACCGGTAAAGTTCAGGTTTCCGAAAGGCAGTTTATAATCAAAGCCTAATTCCGAACGCATACTCTTTGTAGGCTTTAAATCTTTGTTATCGGAATAATCAATATAGGTCTGAACAATTCCTAAATTGTAGTAACCCGGGTAACGATAATCTCCTAAAACGGCATCATAATATCTTGGCCCGGTATAAATCTGGTTTAAAGAAGGCGCTTTCGAAGTGATACCAAATCCGCCGCGGATTTTAAAGTTATCATATTGAAAATAACTATTGATTCGGGGTGCCAAAGTGGAGAAACCGTATTGGTTATCGTAGCGTAAACCGCTGTTTATGTATAAAATACTGTTTTCCCAGTTGCGGGTAATATTGTCTTCTGCATATAAGGAGTACTGATATTCGGCACGGATATTTTCGCCATAGTTATACGGACGGAAACCTTGTCCGGATCCACCGTTTGTAGAAGCGAATGTGCTGATCATCGTTTCCGGACTTCCCAAACGCCCGCGGCCTTTGTTGTCGCTGGTACGGAAAGAAGTACCCATCAGTACCGAATGCGACCAGTCGCCGGTGTTAAAACTCTTATATAAGTCTGCAGACAGGAAAGAAGAGACCGGAATACCTTCTACGGCTTTTACAGAAGTATAACTTGGTAATGTGTACGTTCCGGTATAAACACCTTCCTCTGTACTGGTTCCTACAATACTACCGCCAATGTTCACAAACTTTGATTCATAGGTGTACTGATCACTGTATCTGAAATTAAAATTCACATCCAGGTTGTCGAAAAAGCTCGTATCCTTAAACTTCCATTTGAAGCGGTTGGAAACAGACAGGTCTTTCTTTTTATTTTTTACAATTTTATCGTCGGTGTCTTCTTCTTCATAATTCACATTATCGTTATTAAAACCATAATCAACAGAAAAAGAGTTGCGGATGTTTTTGTTTTTGCTCGCCCAGCTCCACATTAAATTAGTCGTGATACGTTCGTATTCGGTATAGGAAACTCTCGGCTCGGCATTCGATTTTAAATAATTTACCGATAGATTGATAAAGCCGATCTTGTCGCTGGCTTTAAAACCTTTGGAAAAACCATATTCGGTAGTACCGTCTCTTAAAGAAGTGTACACGCGGTAAGGAGATTTTCCGGCTTTTTGTTCAATTTTAATCAATCCGGAAGTCAGATCCCCGTATTTAGCAGAAGGAACTCCCTGAACCACTTCGATCTTTTCAATATTATCGGCTGGAATTTCTCTTAAATCGGCACCAAAATTGGCATTGGAAAAATACCCGTTAAAACCGGAGGAAGAGGAGGGATCGCCAAAACCTAACTGGTTCGGTGAGAACGGCACACCATAATTCCCGGAATAGGACTGCATGTTTTCATTGTTCGAAATGGGAATACCATCCACAACGATTGCCGTACCAAACGATTTGTTTCCAAAAGCAGCATTGGCCACCAGGGATGGCTTAACGGTCCGGAAAGCAATTGGTTTGAACTCATTAAGATTAAAATTCGTAACCGCCTGGCCAGGTAATTGCTCCAGTACTTCATTAAGGGAGAAAGCCTGTACCTGTTCGATTACTTCTTTTCCGATAGTGATCTCGGAGAATTTTTTTCCTTTTCTTGCCGTTACGACCACTTCATCCAGTCGCAAGTCACGGTTTTGAAGGTAAACGGTAAGCTTGGTGTTTAAGTTTTCTTTTTTGTAGGTAACGGTCATTTCCTGCTTACCCAACAGTTTGAAACTGATACTAACATCTTTCGAAGCCGGCATACGCAGTTCAAATGAACCGTTATCGTCTGTAATGGCCCAGTCATTCGTTTCCGGGTTCAGTACGAATACACTTTGCAATGGTTTTTTAGTGTCTTTATCCAGAACCTGTCCGGTTATATGTTTTTGTGCATATAGCGTATTAATGCCTAGCAGTAGTATAATGTATAAAAACCTCACGTCTATCAAATATCTTAATATGGTGCAAAAATACCATCATTATTTTATTTAGACTAATAATAGATAAGAATAAGCAGTATTTATGGCTTTTTTTTAAAGAATTAACAACAGAATCTTAAATATTCCCTTTCTTTTTGAGTTTAAAACAAGATAATTAAAAAATATAAGGATTATATTTTCATTTTCTCTTTTTGATAGTAGCAGAATAGGCTATAAAATGTTAAATATCACAAAATTAAAGAATCATTTCGACTTTTATTGTAAATTTGTATATACAAATATTGTATAGTAATGAATAGACTTGATTTTATTAAAACTATAATTGGAGGAGCAGGTATGGCAACATTATATCCATTTTACAACTGGACACAGGATTTAAAAGAAGAAGATGTGAAACTTCCGGTGTTATTTATCGGTCACGGTTCACCGATGAACGGTATTGAAGACAATGAATTTTCACGCACCTGGACCAAAATGGGGCAGGACATTCCGAAGCCGAAAGCTGTGATTGTTATTTCGGCACACTGGTTAACGAGAGGTACGCACATTACTGCGATGAACCATCCGAAAACGATTCATGATTTTGGTGGTTTTCCACAGGCATTATTCGATGTGCAGTATCCGGCACCAGGAAATCCGGAACTGGCGAAAGCAACGTCCGGCCTGATCACCACTACCGATGTTGGTTTGGATCACGACTGGGGCTTGGACCACGGCACATGGACCGTTGTACGGCACATGTATCCCAACGCGGATATCCCGGTTTTGCAGCTGAGTATCGACTATAACAAACCCCCGCAATACCATTATGACCTGGCGAAACAACTGGCGAGCCTGCGTAAAAAAGGCGTACTGATTATCGGAAGCGGTAATATGGTGCATAACCTTCGTATGGTCGCCTGGGATAAACTGGCGGAGCCGGAATATGGCTATGACTGGGCTGTGGAAATGAATACCATCTTTAAAAACAAGATCGCCGACGGTAACCACAAAGCACTGATTGATTATGAAAAACTGGATAAGTCGGCAAAATTAGCCATCCCAACGCCGGATCATTATTACCCGATGCTGTACACACTGGCATTACAGGACAGTAAAGACGAAACAAGCTTTTTTAATGATAAGGCAGTGGGCGGTTCCTTAACAATGACTTCCGTAAAAATAGGATAAGACCCGAAAAGAAAAAGGGAGAATGATTAATATCGTTCTCCCTTTTTTTATATGTTGTTTTTCAAACTTCAAACCTCACAAATCACACTTCATAAATCAAATATCTAACCTCATAAATCACACCTCCAAACTATTCCTCCATCTCTTCTTTGCTGAATTTGAAAGGATAATCCCCGAAATGCGGCGCTAATTTTTTAGTCTGATAGGTTTTTTTGCTGTATTTGTTCGACAATGCAATAATGGAAACGGTGTCTTTTCTAAGGGTTACCAGAGAAGACGTGTTCCCGTGCCACCAGCCGTTGTGGAAGAAATATTTCTGACCGGTTTCAAACTCATACATACGGACACCCAAACCGTAATTTTTGGTTCCTTTACGCTCATAGCTGTAACCTTTATACATTTCGGCTTTCATTTCTTTGCTTAAGAAATCGTCATTGTAGGTAGCGATGTCAAATTTTAAAATATCACGCGGGGTGGAATAAATATTCTTATCGCCATAAACCTGGTCCAGGAACTCAAAGGCAAGACGCAAATAATTTCCTTTATAGGATTGGCTCACATTATCTTTTTTCTCCAGATTATTAAAAACAAAAGTATGCTTCATGCCAAGCGGATCGAAAATCATTTCTTTCATCACCACCGGATAGCTTTTACCGGTTACTTTTTCGATAATTAAAGCCAGTAAGGCATAGTTGGTATTACAATAGCCAAAACGGGTATTGGGCTGTGATTCCAGACCGATGGGTTTGGTCGCTAATAAATCCAGTACATCCTGATTTGTCAGCGTCTTTTTCTTATCCCACACCCCTTTATCGGCAGTAAAATAAGCATAATTGCGCAAACCGCTGCGGTGGCTCAAAAGCATTCTTACCGTTGTTTTTTCATACGGAAAAGCCGGTAGCAGACTTTTTACTGTCTGGTCCAGTTTTAATTCCCCTTCGTCAACCAGTTTTAATACGGCAACAGCTGTTAGCATTTTACTAACGGAGGCAATATGGATAGGCGTGTCTGCCGTTATTTTGTCGTTTTTCTCTTTATAGGCATATCCGCTGTAGTTTTCATAGATAATCTGCCCGTTTTTGGCAACAAGGAAACCGCCGCTGTAATCGTTACTGTTGAAATGCTTGTTGTAAAAACGCTCCACATAAGCTTTATTGTCAGAAGCATATTTGGCAGAGATTTTAGGTAATTTGATCTCAAAATTACCGGCTAAAAGCGCAGTATCGTTGGTACTGTTATCGGAGTTTCTGGAGTTATCTTTTTTATTGCACGATAATATTAGTAATATAGAAAATAGGGGGATATATTTAGTCAGTTTCATTGAAAAGTGTTCCTTGTAAAATTTTGGTAAAGGCAAATATAAATAACCCAAATTGTTTTTAAAATCCTAAAAGGAATTAATTTCTGTTAAATTTTCAACACATAAAAAAAGCCTGTAATTACTTACAGGCTAAATTTCACTTTTTGTCCCGTCCTGAAATAAGTTGACACAAAATCGACTTATTATGAAAGACACAACAACAACGCGAGTTAAGCGTACTCAAAAGGATTATAATATGGCTTTTAAATTAGCTGTAGTTT
>NZ_MKTM01000018.1:0-2138 GCF_001898245.1 Flavobacterium sp. 40-81 | reverse complement strand
CATTTCCTTCCCCTTTTAACTCATCATCTTTTTCCATTCCGTTAAACCCGTAACGATATGATTCTGAGGCTTCATGGCGGTTAGGTACCAGCATCCCAAACGGATAGTGATTGTATTTGTGTAATCAAAACATTTTCAAGTATTTAATTTTAAATTGGGATTTGGTAAAAATGTCGATTAGAGTAAAAAAGCCTCTAAAAATTCAATGATTTTGATCGTAATTATAGACTAAAAATGAATGTAATTATTGGGATAGAACTTGAATTAAATATAGGATTTTTTATTGCGTAAATAATTTTACTTTTGAAAAAAACAAGTAAAATTGCGTTCGAAAATAAATTCCATTTTTTAATCATTACAAACATTACTTTTTTTTGTTGATTGTCGTTGGAGCTGCTACTTTCTTTGTCGCAGGTAATAGTCCTGAAATTGTTTTTGTAGATAATGTTAAGCTTTTTGATGGCTTCAACATGACTAAAGAGCTGAAAAAAGAAGGGAACAGGAGTTTAACTCCCACAAAAAAGTTTTAGATAGTTTATATATTGTCTTGCAGCAGGTAGGCGCTACCGAAATACAAAGAGAAGCGATTACACGTGAGTTGATCGCCAAAAAACAAGATTTTGAAGCTTTTAACCAGCAATTTGCTACTGAAGAATCGGCTAAAATCTGGTCCAGAATTAATGGCTATACGACCGATTTTTCAAAAGAAAAGAACTACGACTTTATCTTAGGATCCGAAAACAAACGATCTGTTCTCTTTGCTAAAGAAACTGTAGATATCACTAACGAGTTGATCATCTATATTAATAAAAAATACGAGGGTAATCAATAATCTTAGCTAGATTACCCTCTTAGAATCTTCTTTATTGATTACTAAAATATTCTGGAACAATAAGTGTGAGTTGCTACTGCATACTATTTTCCAGCTTCAGATGTACTTTTTCAATTTCTTTGTCGATATATACCTGAGCATAGTGTACATAGCGATTAAACGAACCACTGGCATGACTGTGTCCACTTATTTTTCGAACCAGGTGTTCCGGCATTCCTAAAATAAGTAAAGTGGTAATCGCAGTTCTTCGCATCATATGGGAACTCATTTTATCACAAAAACGATTCGGAGCCTTGTTATTTTGCTTTAGTAAACGTTTCCCTTGTTTTTCTCTGGAAACTTCAACAGAAGCTGTAAAATTGGCTAATTCGCCTATTTGTTTGAGACTTTTATTAAAGTTAAAGAGGCTTGTACTTCCAAACACCGGATTTTTGACATTTTTGGTTTTGTATTTCTGATAAATTGCCACCGCGTAAGCCGGAAGTTTTACATGACTAAAGGTTTTTGTCTTTTTGGATTTTAATTTTAAATACCAGTCATTTCCTACTTGTTCAAAGTTCTTATTCGTCAGCAGAAAAATATCCGAGTAACGTAATCCTGTCGTACAGCCAAAAACAAAAATATCTTTAATCCGACGATTGCTCACGGATAAACTATTTTCAAATTCTTTATCATGGATCAGAAATTTTAATTGTTCCGGTGATAAAACCAGGATTTCGATTTCTTCTTTTCGCACATAAAACAAGCGTTGGAAATCTCCGGTAAAGAAATCTTTGTCATTTTTCAAATAGTTGAAAAATACGCGAATGACTTTAATATTTGAGCCAACATAATTATCATGGCAACCTTTCTTGTATAAGTAATCTGTAAACTTCTGGTAGAATTTTTTCCAATAGTTTTTTTCCGACAGTAATTCTCTTTTATTCAGTTTTGAAGCATCACAAATCCGCAATTCAAAACCGGTATCGCTTGAAAACTGAATCAGGTTTTGTAAAACATAATGATAATTCTGTATAGAATCGGGTTTAATACGCTCGCCATTCTTTTTTAAACGTTTTCCGGTTTCGGTATCTCTTATAAATTGTTTAAACAGTGGTGTTATAGGGGTCGTTTTTTTCATGGTAATATTTCTCCAAAAATATTGGTTAGAGATGGAAAATAAAAAATCCTAACTGCAAAAAATAGAGTTTCATTCATTTTTAATAAACATTGATTCCTAATACATTCTGTCGGAATTTTAAGTAATTTCATTCCTATCCGTTTGGGATGCTGGTACCTAACCGCCATGAAGCCTCAGAATCATATC
>NZ_MKTM01000017.1:0-118061 GCF_001898245.1 Flavobacterium sp. 40-81 | reverse complement strand
GGCTCCCTGAACCGTTACAGTTAATGTTGCGTTTTGAGCACATTGTCCTGTTGTTGGGGTAAAGGTATAGGTGCCTGTTGCAGTGTTGCTCACCACAGCCGGTGACCAGGTTCCCGTTACGCCTTCCAGAGAAGTTGTCGGTAATACCGGTGCGGTATCGCCAGGGCATATTGCTGCTACCGATGTAAAGGTAGGCTGGGTAGCCGGGATAACGGTGATGGTCATCGTAGCCGGGCTTCCGCATTGTCCTGTTGTCGGGGTAAAGGTATAGGTTCCCGTTGCGGTGCCGCTCACCACAGCCGGTGACCAGGTTCCCGTTACACCTTCCAGAGAAGTTGTCGGTAATACCGGTACTGTAGCGTTGGTACAGAACGGTGCGATCTGGGCAAACGTTGGCTGAACACCCGGGTTAACCGTGATGGTTAACGAACCGTTTGCGGCACAGTTACCGGAAGCCGGTGTAAACATATAGGTTGTTGTAGTTGTATTATCCACTACTGCCGGATTCCAGGTTCCCGGAATTCCTTCCTGTGAAGTTGCCGGTAATGCCGGTGCAGGATCATTCGGACAGATTGCCGGAATTGCTGCAAACGTAGGGACAACCGGTTGATTAACCACAACTGTCATTTGCGTTGTCGCGGCACATTGTCCCGCATCAGGAGTAAACGTATAGGTTCCTGTAGCAACATTACTCACCAATGGCGGCGACCAGGTTCCGGTTATACCTTCTAAAGAAGTGCCCGGTAAAATTGGCGGACCAGTGGTTATATTCGCACAAAATGGCGGAATCTGCGTAAACGTCGGTGTTGTTCCGGTATTCACCGTAACCGTTAGTGTAGCCGTAGTGGCACACTGACCTGCATTTGGCGTGAAAGTATAGGTTGCCGTTGCCATATTATCCACTACTGCCGGATTCCAGGTTCCGGTAATCCCTTCTATCGAAGTCAATGGTAAAACCGGTGCCGTAGCGCCCGGACAGATTGGTGTCACGGCTGTAAACGTTGGCTGTATATTTCCATTATCGTCAAAAACAATTTCCAATGTACTGATACAGTACAGTGTTGTCCAGTCATATTTGTATGTTCCGCCAACGGTAAAACCGGAAATAGTCGTATTGTTTAAGTTCGGATTAGCAATTACAGTAGTCGCCGGGTTACTGCTGTGGGCAGACCACGTTCCTACTCCAGCAGCCGAAACGTTTGCTAAGTTATTGGTACAGCTTAAATTCAGCGGATTAGGCGAAATAATACCATTATTGGCGGTAAAATTAATATTATCCAAAAAGTTCCCCACACTCGGATTTCCACCCGAGCTCGAAATGGATTGGAAAATAAATCGGGTAACGGTTTGTCCAACCGGAACAGTATAATTTCCGGTATAATAACCCCATGCCGTTTTATCTGTCGACACGCTGGTTACCAAAGTATAAGGTCCGCCCGGAGGTCCTGCATACAATCCGCAGGAATCCACACCCATTCTTCCTCTATGGGCAAAACCATAGGTAAACTGTGTGGTCACTGGTGTCAGGTAATCCTGGTAAACTCCGGAAACTTCATTGGCATTCAGCTCAATAAACTGTGTTCCGGAATAGGCCGGTACACTTTCATAATTCGGTGTATTCCAGAATTCCATGATCTGATCCGATGCCGTTGTTCTCCATCCCAATACCGTATTGTGGTTAATCATCTGCGGATAGATTGAAGTCGAAACGATATCCGGTAATTCAAAATCGGCATTTACTGTATTGATCAAACAATCGGAACTGTTATTATTTGCCGGCGGCGTTGGTGTTTTCACACAAATGTCAAAATTAACATTCTGAGTCGCACTGTTTGAATTGATCGTCGCTCTGATTTTATAAACCGTATTCGGCTGTAAGCCTGTTGCAGTTATCGAGTTATTGAAACTACAATACAACTGGGTCAGGTTACCGCACACATCCCCTTGATACATCGTTAGAACAATCGGAAGCGGGCTGCCGGTAAAGTTTAACAATTCTATCAGATGGGTACTGTTTGTTGCTGTAAATTGAAACCAGATGTCACCGCCATTGGCCGTTCCGCAGGCACCTGCTTCAGGAGAAGCGGTAGAACCAAAGAACGAAACAGCAGTTATTTGTGTACATTCATTGGTTAAATTAACCGGTAAGGTATAGGCTGTACTACAATTGTCATTCCCAATCGCTGTTGTAAAAGTAACCGGTAAAGACCATAAACTGACATCGGTAGCACTACAAAGGGCTCTCACATAAAAATCATAGGACGTGAAAGGCTGCAGTCCGCCAAAAGTATACGGCGGCGGTGTATTTACAATAGCTGTAATTGCTGTGGACGGCAGTGGCGTTGTGTTAGGCGATGGTGTACCCACCGGAACAGCCACAACTTCCCAACTGGTTGCCGTTCCCATTTCCAGCCATGTTAACTGAACCGAATTGCTCGTAGGGTTCGAAGCCGCTAAGTTCTTTGGCTTCGGACATGTTGGCGGCGGTCCGCAGGTAACGGTAGCATCCCATCCCGGACGCACACCGCTTCCATCGGAAGTGAACACAAAAGTGATACAGCCTCCCGGAGCAGCAGATTCAAAAGGTCCCGGTAAATTGGCGCCGGTCAGGTTGCCGTTAAAGGTTCCCAACAGTGTGCCTGCCGTTCCGGTTCCTTCATATACTCTTAAGTAATCATAGCCGGCTTCCGTATTGAAAGTATTGAATTCAATCGTAACAATATCGGTAGCATTTACAGGACAAATAGTCGTTGTAACGTTGGCGCTATTGGCATAATCTCCGGTTGCGCCTCCGGTATCATAGAAATGATCGCCTCCGCAATAATCCGGTAATGTTTTGCTGTTTCTCGGTCCTGTCCAGGTACTCTTATCGGTAGTACTGCAAAGGGCTCGCACATAGAAATCATAATTGGTATCCGAATCCAGCCCGTTTAACACATAAGGCGGTGGTGACGTCACGATGGCCGTGATGGCCGTTGACGGAACCGGGTTCGAATTGGGCGATGGTGTTCCTGCCGGTACAGCCATCACTTCCCAGCTGGTTGCCGTTCCGGTTTCTGTCCAGGTTAACTGAACGGAACTGCTTGTCGGATTGGTTGTATTGAATGCTGTCGGCTTCGGACAAGTTGGCGGCGGCCCGCAGGTAACGGTAGCATCCCAACCCGGACGAACACCGCTTCCATCGGAAGTAAATACAAAGGTTAAACAGCTTCCCGGTGCAGACTCAAATGGTCCCGGTAAATTCGCTCCGGTTAAGTTTCCGGTGTAAGTTCCTAATAAGGTTCCGGCTGTTCCCGTTCCGTCATATACTCTTACAAAATCATAATTTGCTTCTGTATCAAAGCTGTTGAATTCTACCGTTACAATCTGACCGGCAGCAGCAGGGCAAATGGTAGTTGTAACGTTAGCGCTATTGCCATAATCTCCTGATGCCCCTCCCGGATCATAGAAATGATCGCCGCCACAATAGTTAGGCAGGGTTCTGATAGTCGCTGCTCCAGTCCAGTAACTGGAATCGGTAGGGCTGCAAACGGCTCTTACGTAAATATCAAAAGCGGTATCTGATGTTAATGTCAATATTGTTGATGGTGTTGTCGTTACCGATACGATACCTGTTGTTGGCGGTATTGTATTCGGCGAAGGTGATCCTGCCGGTAAGGCAATCACTTCCCATGCCGTAGCCGTTCCCGCTTCTGTCCAGGATACCTGAACGGAATTCATGGTAATATTACTGGTCGTCAGCGCCGTTGGCTGCGGACATGTTGGCGGAGTACAATCCGTTGGTCCGATATATAACAAACTGTCCTGAGAACCGGTTCCCGGTGGTTTGGTGTAAAGGGTAACGCCAAAAGGTGTTACTACCGTAAGGCCTACTTCTGCCGGGTAGCTTCCTCCGGCATTCCAGTATACTTCAAACGGAATTCCCGAACATAACGCTATCTGCGCCGTTACCGGGTTTGTTCCGTCGGCAGCTGCCGGTCCTGTTAGCGTTCCGATAACTACTCCGTTTTGTTTGATGCTGATCGTATTGCCGTTCCAGCCGTCACCATAGGTATCTCTCATGATGAAATTGAAGTTACAGGCATTGTTACAAAGCGGTGTCTGGAATGGTTTTGGCCCGGACCATTGGCTGAACGATCCGTCCGGACATTTTGCTCTTACATAATATTCATAGGCTGTTCCGGCAGTTAAAGCGGCTCCGGCCAATGTGGTAGTGGCTGTATAAGGCATGGCTGTAACCGTTGTTCCGGCTCCGGCTGGTACTCCGGCTCCCGGAAGCTGTACCGCCACCTGCCATTCTGTTGCTCCGGAAGGATTCCCCCAGCTTAGATCGGCAGAAGTCATGTTTAAGGCTCCTACGGCTAAAGCTGTTGGCGGCAAACAGTTAATTTGCTGAATCACCAAAGTGTAGCCTGTAGATACCGGTGTAGCATTGGTTGAAATCACAAAATAATAGGTCGTTCCGGCAGTTACCGGAAAGTTTGTGATATTCCGGATATTGGAATTTGAGTTTCCTACACCCGCCAAACAGCTGGTTCCTATATTGGCACAATTGTTATAAACAAAAATACCGGAATAGGTTGCTGTAGGGGTCATGGAAATATCGATTATCCCGGTAGTTGTGGCCGTATAGGCATATACGACATCGTTACCGGTCAGGTAGTTTGTTGTGGTACCACAGCCGGTTGTTCCCTGGCTGCTGGTGATGTTGTTCCCGTAGTTCGCTGTGTTATCCGTTGTGGAATACGGCAGTCCGCCAATAACAATCGGGGCGGCACAGGTTTGTCCTAAAGATACGGTCGTAAAGTAAAAAGGTCCAGCCCAATCACTGTACACATCGGTTGTACCTCCTGTACATTTGGAACGAACGCGGTACTGGTAAACCGTACCCGGCGTTAAATTTTGTGCTGTATAAGGATTTGTCGTTATTGCTGTTCCCACTCCTGTTAATGGAGAGGCAGAAGGTACTACTTCAATTTCCCAATTGGCAGAACCGCTTGGATTGGTCCATGATAAAGAAGCTGTTGTGGTGGTTATGGTATTTGCAACACCATTTGTAGGATCCAGACATCGCTGTACTAAATTAATATCGTCAATAACAAAACGGTCACCGCCCACAGCTACTGTAGGCTGGGTATAAACCCTTACAAAAGCGATATAGACACTTTGGTTGGCAAGATTGAGCCCGGCAAGGTTAATTACCTGTTCAGCATAGGTTCCTGCTGCAGAAGAAATTTGTGATTCGGTTAAATCGGCAGCCATTATGGTATAGCTGCTCATGTTACTCTGATCGTTGCCGGTTGAGATACGAACCTGTAATTTAGATCCCTGATCTCCGGCACGGCCTTGTTGTGCAAAAAAGCGTAATTGTCCGTTTGCGGGAATGGTAACCGGGGGAGTGATTAACCAGTCTTCTTCGGTATTTCCGATTCCAATGTTTACCCGTTCAACGGAATAGGCATATTGCCCGGTGTGTGGCGGTGAAGTCGCCGAGTTAGGCCCACTTCGAAGCCATAAATTGGTGTTTGATGGACCCATTCCTACACCATTATCAAGGATCAGCCAGCCCGTTGGCAAGGCAGAAGCTCCCTCAAAACCTTCAGGAAAAGTCTGGGAAAAGCCCACAAAACTCAATAATGACATAAAAATTAAAAGCGTAATTTTTTTCATAAGCATTTGTGTTATATAGTTTTAGTAGTTTTTAAATATAATGCCTATTTAACAAATAAATAACTTATATTTCTAAAATAAACAAAAAAACCGTTTTTTGTTACAATATTTTAACACATCTGATTCGGCAGGAATTGCTTATTTTTGCAATTCAAAAGAATAAAATGCTAGAAAAAGAAGTAATCAATTTTGAAAAGACTGTAATAGTAGGAATCATTACTAAGGAGCAGTCGGAAGAGAAACTTAGTGAGTATCTCGACGAGCTGGAATTCCTTACTTTTACTGCCGGCGGGGAGGTCATTAAACGCTTTTCCCAAAAGATGGAAAAACCAAATCCTAAAACATTTGTAGGAACCGGTAAAATGGAGGAGATCAATTATTATATAAAAGATAATGATGTTAAGACGGTTATTTTTGATGACGAGTTAACTCCCGCTCAGCAAAAAAATATTACAAGGGTGCTGGATTGTAAAGTACTGGACAGAACGAATCTTATCCTGGACATCTTTGCACAAAGAGCAGAGACTTCCTATGCCCGTACACAGGTTGAACTGGCACAATGCCAATATTTGCTGCCAAGGCTTTCCGGTATGTGGACCCACCTGGAGCGCCAGCGGGGTGGTATTGGTATGCGTGGTCCCGGAGAAACGGAGATCGAAACCGACCGTCGAATTGTAAGGGACAGGATTGCTTTGCTAAAAGAAAAAATCCGCACGATCGACAGACAGATGTCGGTACAGCGCAGTAACCGCGGAGCGATGGTTCGTGTGGCTTTAGTGGGATATACCAATGTTGGAAAGTCGACCTTAATGAATGCGATTGGAAAAAGTGACGTTTTTGTTGAAAACAAATTGTTTGCAACACTGGACACTACCGTTCGGAAAGTGGTTATTAAAAATCTTCCGTTCCTGTTATCGGATACGGTAGGTTTTATCCGCAAGCTTCCGACACAATTGGTAGAATCCTTTAAAAGTACCCTGGATGAAGTTCGCGAAGCCGATTTATTATTGCATGTGGTTGATATCTCACATCCTGATTTTGAAGATCATATCGCCTCGGTAAACCAGATTTTACAGGACATCAAGAGTGCCGACAAGCCAACCATCATGGTGTTCAATAAGATTGATGCCTACAAGCATTTAACGATAGCCAACGATGATCTGATCACGGAACGTACCAGCAAGCACTATACCCTTGAAGACTGGAAAAACACCTGGATGTCTAAAGTGGGAGAAGATAATGCGCTGTTTATTTCGGCAACGAACAAAGAGAATTTCGAGGAATTCCGGGAAAAAGTATATGAAGCGGTAAGAACCATTCACATTACCCGTTTCCCGTATAACAATTTCTTATATCCCGATTATAAGGATGCTGTTGAAAAAGAAGACAATGAAGCATAAAAAAAAGCCCGATTTGATTGGGCTTTTTTTATTTCTATAATGGTTATCAGAAACCGTAATTAATACCCACTCCCAAAACCTGACGGATCTGGAATCCTTTGAAGGCATTGTCATCGTAGATGGTCTGGAACGCTAAATTCGTTGACAGGTATTTATTGATTTTCATCACGATGTTTAACTGGTAATCCAAATCGATATTTTGCGGATCTTCCAGATAGTTCGAATACAAACTCAGGATGTTTTCAAACGAAACGTTTTCCATTAAACTGAATTTATAGTACCCGGAAGCATAAAAACCAAGTTCATAACGTAAACTTTTCCCCTGATCCACACCAAAATAGGCATTGTTGGGAAGGGTAAAATCTTTGTCTACTATGGTCACTTTAGAAGTAGCCGGCGCCAGATTCACTTTAAGGTTATCGCTTTTCTTCCACAGCATACCCGGACCAAAAGTCAGATATCCCGGAGACAGGAAGTTCGTATATTCCGAACGCGTTTCTGCACCATCAGTATCCGTGCCGTAAACATACCCTTTTGTCATCTGGGTTTTAAAGTTTAAAAAAGCAGAATAGTACCAATATCCTGAGGCTTTTTTTCCAAGCAGGGAGTTAAACTCGAAACGGTCATCCGTTTTTTTCTCAAAAGCGGAGTTCTTTGTTTTTACAAGTCCGTAGGCTGCGATAATCTTGTTATCCCAGGACCACGGTCCTTTTTTGTAGTTAAAATCGTAATTTATACCCAGATTACCTGCGATATTATTCTCACCTCCGGCAACCCAGTTATTAAAAGCAGATTGATTAAAAAGAAACGAAACATTTCCTTTTTTCGTCCAGTGTTTGGTCGTATCCTGAACGGTTTCCTGTGCTTGTACGGCAATCGTACCGATGAAACAAAGCAGTGAAAAAGCAATTTTTCTCATAGATAAGGTTTTTCTGTTCACACAAAGTAACAAAAAAACACAAAAAAATCACAAAATTACGACGTAAAAACCGACAAAAGTCTATTTCCTCTTGTAAATCGGTACGGCAGAACAGGCTTCGCCAAACATAATGCTTTTGGCAACAGGCATTAATTTTTCTGTCGCCAGTACATATACTTCCTGCGGAACCGGTTTTTTAGAGCAGCCTTTAATAATAACAGGCTTACCTTCATAGGCCGAATAATCCAGCCGGTTTAAAATATCCTGAAATAAAGAGGTTTCCATCTGCGAAAGGGAACCGAGGTAGACTTTCTCGGAAAACGGCTTTAAATAAGATGTAATGAGCATATAGGCCCATGCCGGGACTATCGCATCCGTTGAGCAGGACAAAGCCACATAGCCGCCTTTATAAACAGACCAGTCGAAATTTTTTAATTGCTCCCGAAAGTCTTTTTCGCGCAGGACAAATCCTTCAAACAGCCATTGGGCAATATCAATCGCAAACCGCTGTCCTTCCGGATAATAATCCTCCAGGTCAAAAACCTCCAGAGCGCTATTGGCAACCCTATTTACAATTTCTTCCATTTTTTTATTGCCCGTTGATTACAGCATTCCCAATTCCAGTTTGGCCTCTTCGCTCATTAAATCCTTACTCCAGGGCGGATCGAACGTGATTTCCACCTCACAGGATTTAACAGCATTAATGGATTTGATCTTCTCTTCCACTTCCATAGGCAGCGTTTCTGCTACCGGACAGTTAGGAGATGTTAAAGTCATCAGGATTTTTACGTCGTTATCTTCGTTGATCATCACGTCATAAATCAGACCCAATTCGTAAATATCCACAGGGATTTCCGGATCATAAATACCTTTCAGTACTTTTACAACATCCTCTCCCAAATTGATTGTATCGTTAAACTCTTCCATATTCTTTAGTTTTTGGCCTGAAACGCCAAAGCATACATTTTTATTTGTTTAATCATTGACACCAATCCGTTGGCACGGGTTGGCGACAAGTGTTCCTTTAATCCGATTTCGTCAATGAAATCCGTATTCGCTTCCAGTATTGCCTGCGGCGACTGATTGGAAAACGTGCGGATCAATATGGCAATAATTCCTTTGGTCAATATGGCATCGCTATCGGCCGTAAAAACAATATTACCGTTTTGTTCTTCTCCGTGAAGCCATACTTTCGACTGGCATCCTTTGATTATATTTTCTTCTTTTTTATATTCTTCATCAATCAGCGGCAAGCTTTTCCCCAATTCGATAATGTATTCGTATCGCTGCATCCAGTCGTCAAACATGGAAAACTCATCGACTATTTCTTCCTGAATATCTTTTATGGTCATTGTTTTATTTTTTTTCAGTCAGTTCGTTTAGTTTGTTTACAATTTTTGCAATGGCTGCCGGCGGAAATCCATGGTCAAAAGTATCGGAAGCATAGGTTCCGTCTTTTGTAATTACTTTAAAGTTTGCCATAGCCGCTCCGTCATAAAATCTTTTTTCGGTAGGTGCTTTCAGATTCGGGATTCCGGCTAAATCCAGGTTTTTAAAATACCCCAGGATTTCATTCCAGTCTTTATCGGAAACCGCAATAGTTTTCGGCACAGCCGAGTCACCTCTTCCCTTTACAACTTTTAAGGCTTTATTGTCCAGAACAATTTTAGTATAAAGTCCTCTTGAAGAGGCTTCATATTCAAAAACGGGTGATTCCTTTTCCTGTTTCATGGTTGCTGTTGTTGTATTACCGGAATCGTCAGTTGTTTTTTGCTGGGCAGAGTTGCAGCTTGTACAGCTAACAACAACTGCTACTAAAAGCGTTAATAGTTTCATCTTTTTTGTTTTTTAGGATAACATTTGCTGTGCTTTTTTAACCGCTTCTACAAATATATCAATTTCTTCCTTGGTATTATAAAAAGCAAAAGAGGCTCTTACCGTTCCCGGAATATCGAAAAAGTTCATAATGGGCTGTGCACAATGATGTCCGGTTCTCACCGCTATACCTAATTTGTCAACAATCGTACCAATATCGTACGGGTGAATGCCTTCAATATTAAACGAAATTACCGATGCCTTTTTAGCTCCGGTTCCATATATTTTCAGTCCTTCGATTTCCAATAGTCGTTGTGTTCCGTAAGCCAGCAATTCCTGTTCGTGCGCTTCAATAGCGTCAAACCCGATGGAATTAAGATAGTCAATGGCTTTACCCAGCACTATTCCTCCGGCGATATTGGGCGTTCCCGCTTCAAATTTATGCGGCAGTTCGGCGTATGTGGTTTTTTCGAAAGTCACTTCTTTAATCATTTCCCCACCACCCTGATACGGCGGTAACCGGTTCAGCCAGCTTTCTTTACCATATAAAATCCCGATACCGGTTGGCCCGCAAACCTTGTGTCCTGAAAACACATAAAAATCACAGTCCAGTTCCTGAACATCCGGACGTAAGTGCGGCGTTGCCTGCGCTCCGTCAATTAAAACGGTAGCACCAACTTTATGCCCTTTTTCAATAATCTCCGCAATCGGGTTAAGGGTTCCCAATGCGTTGGAAATATGGTTAACGGTTATCACCTTTGTTTTTTCATTCAGCAAACGGTCAAATTCAGACATGATCAATTCTCCGTTTTCATTCATCGGGATGACAACCAGCCGGGCACCGGTGCGTTCGCATAGCATCTGCCACGGCACTATGTTGCTGTGGTGTTCTATGGCCGAAACCATTACCTCATCGCCCGGTTTCAAAATAGCGGCAAAACCGTTTGCAACCAGATTGATGCCATGTGTGGTACCGGAAGTGAAAATGATTTCATAGTTGTGCTTCGCATTCAGGTGGCTTTGTATCGTGTTACGGGATACTTCATAGGCATCTGTAGCCAACTGGCTCAACGTGTGAACACCTCTGTGAATATTGGCATTAATTTCTTCATAATACTTTGTAATCGCATCAATAACCACTTTCGGTTTCTGAGCGGTTGCTCCGTTATCAAAATATACTAATGGTTTGCCGTTAACTGTTTGTGAAAGTATTGGAAAATCGGCTCTTACAGCCTGAATGTCTATCTTTTTCATCTGATTTTGTCTTGTTTTTTTAAGGTCAGACGGAACTTCAAAGCAGGTTATTAGTTCCTGCAAATCCGTTTCATTTTATTTTTATGCAAATTTACGGGATGTTTATTTAAAACAAGAATAAATTAAGACAGATTTAAGGCTATTTGTCTTTTGCCGGAATGCCAATAAAAAACCCCGACGGTAATCGGGGCTTTCGTTATTTAGGGTTTTCTTTTTTTCTCCGGATGCAGCCAGTAATACAACGGCGGAATGACGATTGGTGTAAACAGTAGTGTACTCAATAATCCGCCAATAATTACCGTTGCCAGCGGTCGTTGAACATCGGAACCAATTCCCGAAGAAATTGCTGCCGGTATTAATCCCAGAACGGCCAGTATGATAATCGACATGATGGCCCGCAGCTGTTCTTTGGCTGTTCGCTGTACCTTGTCTTTGAAATCTTCTTCATCCGGGATCAGGCTTGCCCGGTTCATCGCCGAAACCAGCAATACTCCTGCCATTACTGAGATTCCGAAGATCGAAACGAAACCAACTCCGGCCGATACGTTGAAATAATAACCCCGAAGCAGTAAGGCTACGATTCCGCCGCCCAGTGCAAACAGTATGCAGGTCATTGTTAACAAGGTATCTTTGAAATTTTTATACAGGAAGAACAACAGTATAAATACCAGTCCGATGGTTAACGGAATAGTCATTAACAATTGTTTACCGGCTCTTTCCAGGTTTTCATACTGACCTCCGTATATGATTTCATAGCCTTTTGGTGTTGGAATGGATTTTTTAATTTTTGCCTGTAATTCATTTACAAATCCTACCTGATCACGGCCTACAATATTGGTTCTCACGGTAATCATACGTTTGCCGTTATAGTGGTAAATGTTGGTCTGTCCCTGAATAAAGCTCACATCTGCCAGTTGTTCGATAGGAATAAGCGAACCGCTGGTAGAGGTTACCAGTAAGTTTTTGATTTCATCAATATTGGCACGATACTGCGGCAGGTAACGCACGATAACATCATAACGTTTCACTCCGTCGTATAGCGTGGTAACCGCTTTTCCACCAATCGCGGCTTCAATAATATCCTGAATATCGGATACATTGATCCCGAATCGTGCCGTTTTTTCCCGGTCAATGGTAATCGACAGCTGATCCTGTGGTCCTTCCTGTTCGATATTAACGGAAGCACTTCCTTTCATGTTGTTCACAATCGAAACGATACTGTCGGCTTTGGCCCGCATCAGTTTTAAATCGTCCCCGACGATACTCACTGCAAGATCGGCAGCACTACCCGTTACAATTTCCATTACCTGGTCAATAATTGGCTGACCGGATGAGAACCGCACGCTTGGCAGCTGGTGTTCCAGATCGGCGCTGATGCGTTTTACCAGGTCTTTCTTCGTAATGGTATCGCTCCACAGTTTGTAATCTTTCAGTCCTATCAGTATCTCGTTTCGGTTCGCCGGGAAAGGATCCGTTCCGTCATCATTTCTTCCTGCCTGCGTAATAACGTATGATATCTGCGGATACTTGGCTATGATTTTCCTGATCTTAGGGGAATATGTTGCATTTTCCTGGATTGAAATGCCCGATGCAAAGTTTCCTCTGAAGAAAATGGAACCTTCATCCAATGCCGGTAAAAATTCCGATCCCAGTTTCGCTCCGAAAGCAATTAAAACCAGCACGAAAAACATTCCGATATAAACGGTTCTTTTGTATTTTCTCAGGGTAACCGACAAAAAGTTATTGTATTTTTTATCTAAAAAGTCCAGGACAACGTTTTTGTGTTCTTTAATTTCCGCATCAACATTGGATACCACTTTGTTGTACACAAAGGAGATCAATACCGGGATTAACGTTAAGGCTGCCAGCATGGAACCGATTACCGCGAAAGATAATGTAAGCGCCATTGGTGAAAACAGTTTTCCTTCCACACGGGTCATTAACAATATCGGCATATAAGCCAGGATGATAATGGCCACGGAAAAGAAAATCTCACGTCCTACTTCCTGGGCAGACAACATGGTTATTGCTACAATTCCTTCTTTCCGTTCTTCCACACTGGCCTTGCGGTACCTCCTGATCAGGTGTTCCGCCATTACAACGGCTCCGTCCACGATGATACCAAAATCGATCGCACCAAGGGATAATAAGTTGGCCGGAATTCCGGTTAACCGCATGATGATAAACGCAAACAACAGTGAAAACGGAATTGTTAAGGCTACTACCAACGCACTTCTGAAACTTCCTAAAAAGAAAATTAAAACCAGGATTACGATACTAACCCCTTCAAACAAGGTTTTTCCAACGGTTTCCAAAGAGTGGTTAATCAGGAAGCTTCTGTCGTATAGCGTTCTGATCGTTACCCCTTCCGGAAGGCCGTGATCCTGCAAATCGGTAATACGCTGTTTTAGTTTCTGTAAGGCTTCACTCGGGTTTTCGTATCTTCTTAACAATACGATTCCTTCCACGCCATTGCTTACATCTACTTTTTCGGCATTGATGGTATATCCTAAAACCCCGCTTGGAGATGGTGGTGCAATTTCCACATCGCCCACATCACGGATAAATACCGGTAAGCCGTTCGCCGTTTTAATTACGATATTTTCAATGTCTTTTTCCGTTTTGATGGCTCCTAATCCCCTAACGGCAAAAGCCTGTCCGCCACGTTCTATCGTGTTACCGCCCGAGTTGATGTTGTTGGCCACAATTTTGCTTTCCACATCGGCAATGCTCAGGTTGTATTTTCGAAGTTTATCCGGCGACAATTGAATGTGAAATTGTTTCAGCGGTCCGCCAAAGGTGGTAATATCCGCCACACCGTCTGTTTGCAGTAAATACGGTTTGATCACCCAATCCTGCAAGTCGCGTATTTCCGTTGGCGTATAGCTTGGCGGTGCTTCCACCACATATCTTAAAATTTCACCTACGGCAGTCGATAACGGTGCCAGTTCCACATCTACCCCTTCCGGTAATTCTGCGGTTGCCAGTCGTTCCATAACCTGCTGTCTGGCAAAATAATCATCCGTTCCGTCTTTAAACGTAAGCTGAACGATTCCCAAACCAAAAATGGTCCGGCTTCTTCTGTCCAGTACATTCGGTGTATTCTGAAGCGCTCTTTCAATCGCTACTGTAACCTGTTGCTCTACTTCTTCTGCCGCTCTTCCCTTATACTGCGCCACAACAATTACGTTCGTATCGGCAATATCCGGATAGGCTTCTATTTTTAGTTGTGTGAAACACAGGTAACCTATAAGCATTAATGCGATGCTTATACCCACTACGATCCATCGGTTTCGCAGTGAGAATAAAAGTAAGTTCTTAATCATTTTTTACCATTGTTCCACAGCCTGTGTTATAATAAAACCGCCGCTGTATTGATTTCTTAATTCTGTTAACGCATTTTTCACTTTTTCTTCTTCATCGATAAAAGTAATTACCAGCGGCGTTTCATCAAATGAAAACCCGCTGTTGGGACGCTTCAGTTTCTGGTGTTTACCAAATCCCATAATGCCCACAAAAGCTGTTGCGCCGGCAATATTTCTTTCCAATAAGAACAGCAAAATGAATTCGTATAAAGGTTTGATTCCTTTCAATTCATCTTTATCAATAAAAATCTGAGCCTGTATCATACTTTTTAAAATTAATATCCAAAAGACAATCCTTTTAACTGCATTATTCCCTGGGTAACGACTTTCTCTCCTTTGTTTATTCCGCTAAACACCACTACTCTGTCGCCAATTTGCTGCCCTACTTCTACTTTTCTTCTCTCAAACTGTGCATCGTCTTTTTGAATGAAAACATAGTTCATTCCCTGAACGGTAACGATCGCCATTTTAGGAACGCTCATCGTGTTGTCACTTTCCAGTCCGAAAGCAACGTTGGCATACATTCCAACTTTTAATTTATTGTTGGTATTGTCCAGTCCGATTCTGAGTTTTACCATACGGGTTGTAAAATCCACACGGTCGGCAATCGCTTCTATTTTCCCGGTAAATTTATCATTCGGGTATGCGGTAAACTGTATTCTGCAGATGTCGCCCACTTTCAGTTTGCTGATCTGGTTTTCCGGAATATCACTCACCAGATAAGCCGTTCCTTTTTTCGCTCTGCGCAATAAGTCCGGATCAAATCCCGCCGATTTCAGCATTGCTTCATGCTCGATTATCGCCGCTTTTTCATTGGAAAGATTCGTCATTTCCATCGATAGCGCTGTTTGGGTATTCAGCAATTCCTGTCCGGTCATCGCGCCGTGAAGGTTCAGGTCTTTTGCTCTGGCCAGCTCGATCTGTCTTTGTTTGATATTGACATTGCTGATCTGTTTAATATTGATCTGGTGCTGGATTAACTGTGTATAGTTCGATGCCAGTTCCGGGTTTTCAAATAAAACAATGTTATTCGAACTTCCGGAGTCGGATCCTAAAACGGTAGCTCCTACCAATCCTACCGAAACCAGGTCGCCGGTAATGGAACCATCGGCTATTGTTTCGGTTTTAAACAGTTTAAAGATGGCTTTATCCTTAAACGTTATACGGGTACCATTGTCTTCGACTTTTGGAGGTTGTGGCGCTTCTTCTTTCTTGGTTTCTTTGGAATTGCAAGAAAATAAGAGCATCATGATTACGAGTGAGAAAACGCTTTTCATTTATTGTGCTATTTGATGTATTAAACCTGTTGTATATAGTAATTTGATGTAACTTTCTTTATGCTGGTATATCGCTTCATAATAGTTTTCCTGCGTGTCATACCAGGTTCGCTGTGCTTCCAGAAAGTCAATCAGGGTGGTTCCGCCTCTCATGTAGGCATATTTCACATTGTCTAAAATGTGATAGGATTGTTCCCGCATTTTTTTCAGATTGGCCGCATTCTGTTCAAATTGTTTGTAGCTGGTATAAGCATTGCTGATCTCCGTTTTGATCTTTTCTTTGGACGTGATCAGCTCCTGCTCTGCTTTATCTCTGGTTACCTGCGATTTTTTAATTTCTCCCTGGTTTCTGTCGAAAAAAGGCAGATCGATAGTTGCGTATATCCCGACATACGGAACGTTGTTCTGCGGGTTGTAAACAGCGCCCAGTTCCGGCTGCGGATAGGCTAAGCTTTTTTGAAGGGAAACATTGCTTTTCATGACTTCAATATTGCTTTTAAGCACATTGATATCGCTTCTGTTTTCGATAGCATTGTTGAGCAGTTCTTCCTGGTTTGCCAGAGCGCCCAGCTCCACGGCATCGTCACCGGCAATCGTGATGTCATCCGTAACGCCCAAAATGAATTTGAGGTTGTTGAGCTTGTTCTGGTAATCCTGTTTTGCCGTTTGTGCCAGCACGTTGTATTGACTGGCTACCAGTTCTGTCCTGCTGTAATCTGTAGTGGTGATCACCTGGTTTTTAAGACGGCTTTTGTTTACGGTAACCAACGTATCCCAGTTGTTTTTTGCCATTAATGCGGTTTGCCATTTTTTCTGCGACAGCCATACATCCAGCCAGTTCATGGCAACTTCCGTTAGTAAGTTTCGCTCAAAATCCTTGTAGTTCGCTTCTGTAACCGCAACACCTTTATTCGCAACATCAATTTTGTTTTTTCTTTGCGAAGGCAGCTGGAACTGTTTGGTTAACTGCCACCATACCTGTCTGTTCTGGGAATTGCTCCATTTGGTATCCGGAGCATAATGTGCCGATTCTGCCAATTGTAACGTCTGGTTATTCAACGACAAATTGGGTCTTAATTTTGCCGTTACAACGTCGGCCTGAGCCACCTGAACATTAAGCTGTTCGGTTTTTAGCTCCCGGTTGTTGGCTTTTGCCGTTTGGAGGGCGGTTTTAATGTCATAAACGGTTTGTGACATTAAAACATCTTTTGCTGTAACCAGTAAAACAAAAGTGAGAAATAGTTTCAATTTCATATAAAACAGTATTGAAAAATTGTATTCAACAACAAATCATAATTCTGCAACAAAATTCTATGTTCACTAAAATAAAAACTAATTTATGTCATTAGATTTTTATTAGATTTTCAATTTCTGTTAATAAAATTAACAATAAAAATCGTAATAAGCTCAAATGAAGCATACTAAAACGCGAATAAAAACGATTTAAAACAAAAAAAGCCTGACAAAACTGCCAGGCTTTTTAATTATTGTAATCACTAATTATAAGTCAAATCCCATGTTTACGCCTAATTTGGTCGCAATAATACGGGCAATCTTATTTTTTAGTTCCGGGATTTTAATACTGGATGTTACTTCGCTTGTAAAGGCATACATTAACAACGCTTTCGCTTCTTTTTTAGGAATTCCGCGCTGCTGCATATAGAACATGGCGCTTTCGTCCAATTGTCCGATCGTACAACCGTGTGAACATTTTACATCATCTGCAAAAATTTCCAATTGCGGCTTGGCATTAATCGTGGCTTTATCACTCAGTAAGATATTGTTGTTCTGCTGGAAAGCATCTGTTTTCTGTGCTTCTCTTTCCACATATATTTTACCGTTGAATACCCCTGTCGAATTATCGCCATAGATTCCTTTGTAATTCTGGTGGCTTTCGCAGTTTGGCTGTGCGTGGTGCACCAGAGTATAGTGGTCCACGTGTTGTTTGTCGCCAATAAGGGTGATTCCTTTTAAAGTACTGTCTATTCTTTCGCCCTGGTGGTAGAAATTCAGGTTGTTTCGGGTGATATTCCCTCCAAAAGAGAAGGTATGTACCGACACGATGCTTTCCTGTTTCTGGGAAATATAGGTATTGTCAATCAGGTTTGCCGTTTGCACGTCATTCTGGATTTTATAGAAATCCACGATGGCGCGTTTGTGGGCAAAGATCTCGGTTACCGAGTTGATCAGAACCGGGTTCTCATTCAGACTCTGATGACGCTCTATGATCTGCACATGGGCGTTTTCTCCAACGATAATCAAATTTCGGGGCTGTACCATCAAAGCGGCTTCATTTCCTGTGGAGAAGTAAATTACTTCAATCGGTTTATCGGCAATCTTGCTTTTCGGGATGTTGATATACGCTCCTTCATAGGCAAAAGCGGTATTCAGGGAAGTCATGCTTTCTTCCTTGTCCGCAACCTGGTTGAAGTAGGTATCGATAATCATTTTATATTTTGGTTTTGTCAATGCCGAAGACATCAGACAAACATCCTGTCCGTCATGTGTTGTAGAAGATAAAAACGAACTGAAGACACCGTCTACAAAAACAATTTTGTAGGTATCCACATCGTTCAGGAAGTATTTTTTTACTTCTTTAAAATCTACAGCACTTTCATTTTTAGGAAATACACTGAAATCATTTTTTAAAACCGCATTCAGTGAGGTATATTTCCATGCTTCCTCTTTTTTAGTCGGGAAGCCTTTATTTTCAAAATTCTTTAATGCTTCTGTACGGGTATCGTGCAGGGTTGCCTGCACATCTACACGCTCTTCAAAAGCCATAAAAGAGGAGATCAGTTTTTCTTTTAAATCCATGTTTGCTACGTTTCAAAAATTGAATATGCTTTCAATCTTTTTTGAAATCTAGTTTTCGTTTTTAATCCAGTCGTATCCTTTTTCTTCCAGTTCCAGAGCCAGCTCTTTCCCTCCGGTTTTAACGATTTTACCATCGTGTAAAACGTGTACAAAATCAGGAACAATATAGTCTAACAATCTTTGGTAGTGCGTGATCACAACTACGGCATTCTCTTCACTTTTTAGTTTGTTAACCCCATTGGCCACAATTCTCAAAGCATCGATATCCAATCCGGAATCGGTTTCGTCAAGAATAGCCAGTTTTGGTTCTAACATTGCCATCTGGAAGATCTCATTACGTTTTTTCTCACCTCCGGAAAATCCTTCGTTTAACGAACGGGATAAAAACTTTCTGTCGATTTCCAACAGCTCCGATTTTTCACGGATCATTTTCAGCATTTCATTAGCCGGCATTTCTTCCAGACCTTTTGCTTTTCTGGTTTCGTTGATCGCCGTTTTCATAAAGTTCGTAACCGAAACTCCCGGAATTTCAATAGGATACTGGAACGACAGGAACACGCCTTTGTGTGCTCTTTCCTCCGGTGCCAGTTCGGTCAGGTCTTCCCCTTCCAAAAGGATTTCCCCTTCGGTCACTTCATAATCCTCACGACCGGCAATAACCGATGATAAGGTACTTTTCCCGGCTCCGTTTGGTCCCATTATCGCATGAACTTCTCCTGCTTTTACTTCAAGATTGATTCCTTTTAATATTTCTTTATCTTCTACGCTAGCGTGTAAATTTTTTATAACTAACATTTTGTTTCCAATGTTTAATTTTTAAATGTAGCAACGTTGTTGACGTTCCTTTATTTCTGATATATGTTTTTGAAGGGTTTTCCGCTGCTTAACCAACCGATCCTTCCAATGATATTTCTAATAATTTCTGAGCTTCCACAGCAAATTCCATCGGAAGTTTGTTTAAAACTTCTTTACTGAATCCGTTTACAATCAATGCAATGGCTTTTTCCGTTGGAATACCTCTCTGGTTGCAGTAAAACACCTGGTCTTCACCAATTTTACTGGTGGTTGCTTCGTGCTCGATTTTTGCCGAACTGTTTTTGGATTCGATATACGGGAATGTATGTGCCCCGCAATTGTTACCCATCAGCAACGAATCACACTGGGAGAAGTTACGGGCATTTTCCGCGCGGGAACTCACCTGAACCAATCCACGGTAGCTGTTTTGGGATCTTCCGGCAGAAATTCCTTTGGAAATAATGGTACTCTTCGTATTGTTTCCTAAGTGAATCATTTTGGTTCCGGTATCTGCCTGCTGGAAGTTATTGGTTACGGCAATAGAGTAAAACTCACCTACCGAATTATCTCCTCTTAAAATACAGGAAGGATATTTCCAGGTAACTGCCGATCCGGTTTCAACCTGTGTCCAGGAGATTTTTGCATTTTTCTCACACAAACCTCTTTTGGTTACAAAGTTGTAAACACCACCTTTTCCTTCTTTGTTTCCGGGGAACCAGTTTTGAACGGTAGAATATTTAATTTCGGCATTGTCTAAAGCAATAAGCTCAACAACAGCGGCATGCAGCTGGTTTTCATCACGGGAAGGTGCTGTACATCCTTCCAGGTAGCTCACATAACTGCCTTCGTCTGCAACAACAAGTGTTCTTTCAAACTGACCTGTTCCTGCCTGGTTGATACGGAAATAAGTAGATAATTCCATCGGGCAGCGAACGCCTTTCGGAATATAACAGAAAGAACCATCCGAGAATACTGCCGAGTTCAATGCGGCATAAAAGTTATCCTTTTGAGGAACAACACTTCCGATATACTGACGAACCAGTTCCGGATGTTCCTGAATGGCTTCCGAAATAGAGCAGAAAATAATGCCTTTTTCGGCCAGTGTCTTTTTAAAGGTAGTGGCTACAGAAACAGAGTCCATTACAATATCGACTGCTACTCCTGCTAATTTTTTTTGCTCATCTATAGAGATTCCCAGTTTTTTAAAGGTTTCCAGTAATTCCGGATCTACCTCATCCAAACTTTCGTATTTGTCTTTTTTCTTTGGGGCAGAATAATAAGAGATTGCCTGAAAATCAGGTTTTTCATAATGAACATTTGCCCATTCCGGTTCAATCATCTGTTCCCAGGCACGAAAAGCTTCCAATCGCCATTCTGTCATCCATTCCGGCTCATTTTTCTTTTTTGAAATGGCCCGGACAATGTCTTCATTCAATCCAACAGGAAACGTTTCCGACTCAATATCGGTATAGAAACCATATTCATACTCTTTGGTTTCCAGTTCTTTTTTTAATTCTTCTTCAGTATACTTACTCATTTCTTTTGTCTTATTGTCGATTGCTCGTACCGTGATTTCAGAATTAAATCACTCTGAAATCATGGTATGGAGCGTAATGACTTACCTTTTTAAAGTGAAAAACTTTCACCACAACCGCAAGTTCTGTTGGCATTTGGATTGTTAAATACAAATCCTTTTCCATTCAGCCCTCCGGAATATTCTAAAGTAGTGCCTACTAAATACAAAAAGCTTTTTTTATCTACGGCAATTTTTATATTGTTGTCTTCAAATACTTTATCGTCATCTCCCAGGCTCTTATCAAACTTTAAGTCATACGATAAGCCTGAACATCCACCGCTTTTTACACCCACACGAACATAATCAGTAGTAGCGTTAAAACCGTCATCTTCCATTAAGTTAACGATTCTTTTTTTTGCTGTCTCAGATACTTTTATCATAACGTTTAAACAGATTATTTCTAAATTGATGCAAAGATATTACAAATATTGCGGTTTGCCATACTACCTAACATTTTTATAACTAATAGCTTGATAGAAAAACGTTATTCTATGATAATTGTCAGCTCTGTAATGATTTCCAACGATTATCTTGCATGATTTTCATTTCGGAAAAACCGTCTTTGCATCATCATTCCGGCAAATACCGTTACTGTAATTCCGGGCAGCATGCATTGTCTTTTTGCATTGCGCATTTATTTTTTTCTATTTTATCTTTAAAAAGTATCTTTACATTCCAATTAAATTTTTTGTAATGAAACTATATCCCATAGAAAGCGGCAACTTTAAACTGGATGGCGGCGCTATGTTTGGCGTGGTTCCCAAGACCATCTGGAACAAAACAAATCCGGCCGACGAGAATAATTTAATCGATATCGCAGCCCGGTGCCTGCTTATTGAAGACGGCAACAGGCTGATTTTGATCGACACCGGAATGGGAAATAAACAATCCGATAAATTCTTTGGTTACTATTCGCTTTGGGGAACACACTCTATCGACAAATCCCTGGCACAATACGGTTTTCACCGTGATGACATTACCGATGTGTTCATGACACACCTGCATTTTGACCATTGCGGCGGCAGCGTAGTCTGGAACAAAGACCGCACCGGCTATGAAGTGGCTTTTAAAAATGCTACCTACTGGACAAACGAAAACCACTGGGAATGGGCAACCCAACCAAATGCCAGAGAGAAAGCCTCATTTTTAAGCGAAAACATCCTGCCAATCCGGGAAAGCGGACAATTAAAATTCATCGATCGTCCGGAAGGCGATTTCCTTGAACAGTCAGAACTGGGATTCGGAATTTTATTTGCAGACGGCCATACCGAAAAACAAATGATCCCGCATATTCAATACCAGGATAAAACACTTGTTTTTTGTGCCGATTTATTAGCAACAGCCGGGCATATCCCGATTCCGTATGTAATGGGATACGACACAAGACCACTGCTGACGCTTGATGAAAAAACAAAATTCATGAACAATGCTGCCGACAAAAATTACTTTTTATTTTTGGAACACGATGCGCACAATCAGATTATAACCGTTGAGCACACCGATAAAGGAGTGCGTCTTAAAGACGTTTTTCAATGTGATGAAATACTAAAGTAGTGTTAATCTCAAAAAAAATTGTAACAAAAACAAATACATTCGACCTATAAAATTAGAAAAACAAAAAGTATATGAAATTAATAAAACCCCTTTATTTATCTGCTGCACTTGCCTTAGCCCTAGCGAGTTGCGGAACTCAGAAAACAGCAGTATATACTCCTTTAACGGCATCAGACAACATGCCTGTAAAAGTTGGAAAACTGGCTGAAAAAGATTTGAAACGCTGGAGCCATCTTGACTTAATCAAAGATACCGTTCCCGGAATGAGTGTTGACAGAGCTTATGCAGAATTATTAAAAGGCAAAAAAAGCAAAAAAGTTATCGTTGGTGTTGTAGACTCCGGTGTCGATATTGACCATGAAGATCTAAAACCGGTTATCTGGACAAATCCGAAAGAGGTTGCCGGAAACGGAATCGATGACGACAAAAACGGTTATATTGATGACATCCACGGCTGGAACTTTTTAGGAAAAGCAGAACATGAAAACATGGAATATATCCGTATCCTTAAAAAAGGAGACGATGGTTCTGAAACCTATAAAAAAGCAAAAGCAGAATACGAAAAAGAATCCAGTGAGGTAATGCAGGCGAAACAACAGCTTGATTTTATCTTAAATGCCAGCAACACTATCAAAAAGCATTTAAAGAAAGATACCTATACGCTTGAAGATATTCAGAAAATCCAGACTTCAGAACCGGCTTTAAGCCAGGCGAAAATGGTAATGTCGCAAGTATTGCCGCAAACCGGTAACGATCTGACCAAAATTGACGAGTTTAAAGATCAGGTTTACAGCCAGGTAAACTACCACATGAATTTACAATTCGACGGCAGAAAATTAGTTGGTGACAATCCAAACGATATTAACGATAAAAAATACGGAGACAACAATGTAATCGGTCCTGTAAAAAGCGGTGCCAAACACGGAACTCACGTTGCGGGTATCATTGCACAAACCAGAGCTAACGGAATGGGCGGCGACGGTGTAGCGAGTAACAATGTTGAAATCCTGGCTGTTCGTGCTGTGCCGGACGGAGACGAATATGATAAAGATATCGCTTTAGGTATCCGTTATGCTGTAGATAACGGTGCGAAAGTAATCAACGGAAGTTTCGGTAAATATTTTGCACAACATCCGGAATGGGTTTATGATGCTATCAAATATGCCGCTTCAAAAGACGTATTGATCGTTGTTGCTGCCGGAAATGAAGGATTGGATCTGAATGCAGACGGCGGTGTGGACCGTTTCCCGAATGACAACATCAAGATGGGGCCGGAAATCGCAGACAACTTTTTAACGGTTGGTGCCTTAAACTATGTTTACGGACCGCAACTGGTAGCCGATTTCTCCAACTACGGAAAATCGGATGTAGATGTTTTTGCTCCGGGTGAAAAGATCTATGCCACTACACCAAACCAAAGTTATGAGTACTTACAGGGAACCTCAATGGCTTCGCCAAATGTTGCCGGAGTAGCTGCTTTAATCCGTTCTTACTATCCAGGCTTAACGGCTGCCCAGGTAAAACAAATTATCATGGACTCCGGAATTGCAGTGAAACAGGAAGTTATTTTAGGTGGTGATCCTGACAACAAGCGTATGTTCAGCGAAATTTCCAAATCAGGAAAAATGGTTAATGCTTACAATGCTTTGATCATGGCTGAAAAAGTAGCTTCAAAAAAATAAGAAAAGAATAAAATGGAAGGGAAAGCCCCTTCCATTTTACTATTACATAAGGCCGCTTCCGGCCTAAATTCAATTACTACAAAAATGAAAAAGTTATTCCTACTTTCTTTACTGAGCATCGGCAGTTTGTTTGCTCAGCACAATCCAAATCCGGGATACTGGCAACAGCACGTTGACTATAAAATGGAGGTAAACATGGATGTGAAAAATTTCCAGTATAAAGGAACGCAAACCCTGGTTTACACAAACAATTCTCCCGATACCTTACGCAAGGTATTTTACCATTTATATTTCAATGCTTTCCAGCCGGGAAGCGAAATGGATGCGCGATTGAAAACCATTTCCGATCCGGATAAAAGAATGGTAAAAAGCTTCAAAACCGGAGATAAAACGGTAAAAGAAAGTAGAATAAGCACGTTAAAACCAAATGAAATCGGTTACCTGAAAATAACGAACTTCAAACAGGATGGTGTTGCGGCAAACAACCGTGTGGTAGGAACTGTACTGGAAGTTGATCTTGCCAAAGCATTATTACCGGGTAAATCCACAACATTTACTTTGGATTTCGACGGACAGGTGCCGTTGCAGATTCGTCGTTCCGGAAGAAATTCAGACGAAGGTGTCGCACTTTCCATGACCCAATGGTATCCGAAAATTGCCGAATTCGATTTCGAAGGATGGCATGCCGATCCGTATATCGGACGTGAATTTCACGGAGTTTGGGGTGATTTCGACGTAAAGATCACACTGGATAAAGATTATGTAATCGGCTCGACCGGTTACCTGCAGAATAAAAATGAAATCGGACACGGTTATGAGGACAAAGGCGTGACCGTTACTTACCCTAAAAAAGCCAAAACATTAACCTGGCATTTTAAAGCGCCAATGGTTCATGACTTTGCCTGGGGCGCCGACAAGGATTTTATCCACGACATCTATCCGGGACCAAACAATGTAGCATTACACTTTTTCTACAAAAACAACCCGAAATACAAAGACAAATGGAAAGAGTTCCAGCCAAAAACAGCTGCTTTAATGGAATTCTTCAACAAATCCGTAGGCCAGTATCCGTACAAACAATACTCGGTGATCCAGGGTGGCGATGGCGGAATGGAATATGCCATGTGTACCTTGATTACCGGCGACAGAAGTCTTCCGAGTTTAATTGGCGTAACCGCTCACGAAATGGCGCATTCCTGGTTCCAGCACGTTTTGGCGACCAATGAAAGCAAACATTTCTGGATGGACGAAGGATTTACTTCCTTTATTTCCGACCTGGCCATGATTAATGTAATGGAGAAAAAATTACAGGAAGACGAAAACCCGTTCCAGTCTGCTTATAATAACTATTTCTATATGGTAAATACCGGCAGGGAACAACCACAGTCTACACATGCCGACCGTTTCGATGAAAACATGGTCTACAGTATCTCGGCTTACAGCAAAGGAGAAGTATTCCTGACACAGTTGGGATATGTGATTGGAATGGACAAAATGATGGAAACTTTAAAACGTTACTATTCCGATTTTAAATTTACACACCCTACGCCTAACGATTTCAAGCGTACTGCCGAAAGAGTTTCCGGTGCATCACTGGACTGGTATTTAAACGACTGGACCAAAACAACCAATACCATTGATTACGGTATCAAAGCCGTAACGGAAGATGGTAAAAACACCAAAGTAACTTTGGAAAGAATCGGAAGAATGCCAATGCCATTGGATATTCTTGTGGTTTACCAGGACGGAACCAAAGAAAGTTTCTATATCCCGAACACCTTAATGCGCTGGAATAAAGAAAACCCGTTCCCGGACATTAACAGAACAATTCTTAACGGATGGGATTGGGCATTTACAACCTACGAATTACCGATCAAAAAAGAGAAATCGGCAATCAAAGCGATTGTTATTGATCCGAGTGATTTAATGGCCGATGTAAAAAAAGAAAACAATGTTTATCCGGCAAAACCATAACCAATACCAAAGCTTCCGCTACGGAAGCCTTAATAACAATAAAAGCGGCCTTAGAGCCGCTTTTATTGTTAATACCCGGAATTGTCCGGACACCGGCTTTTACAAGCGCAAACGCCTTTATTTAGACGTTACAACTTGTTTATCCTGATAGCGTCTGTGCCGACGGACAAAACCGGCCACTTCCGGTTTGTGTTCGCTTTTTTCTTTTACTTTTATACCACCAAAAAGACTAAAACCAAAAAACTATGGACAAAGCTACCCAACAGCGCATTGAAAAACTACACCCTTTTGTCAGGGAGGAAATGACGAAAATCATACAGGAATGTGACAAGCAACTCACCGGCAGGGCAAAAATCAGGATCACACAGGGATTGCGCACGGTAAAAGAACAAAACGATCTATACGCCATCGGGCGAACCGTTCCCGGAAAAAAAGTTACCAATGCCAAAGGCGGCCAGTCCATTCACAATTATGGCTTTGCGGTAGATATTTGTTTAATCATTGACGGCAAAACCGCTTCCTGGGATACGGTAAAAGACTGGGACAACGATACCATTTCCGACTGGTACGAATGTGTCCGCATTTTTGCCAAACACGGTTGGGAATGGGGCGGTAACTGGAAAAAATTCAAAGACCTGCCGCATTTTGATAAACGCGGTTATAATGATTGGAAAAAATTATCAAAATTGAAACAGGATAAAAGCGGATATGTTGTCCTTTAATAATACTTTAGCTACACATAAATCCCCACTATTTGGAGGAAACTTAACAGCGTAAAAGCCATGTCTAAAAAGATAAGAATATTAAGTCTGGACGGAGGAGGAATCCGAGGAATCATCACCTGTGTCATCTTAAAATATATCGAAGAAGAATTACAGAAGCTCGACAGCCCCACAGCCAGGCTGGGTGATTACTTTGACCTTATTGCCGGAAGCAGCACCGGTGGATTGCTGACTTCTATCCTGCTCTTTCCGGATAAAAACAAAAAGGCAAAATTTTCGGTGGAAGCCGCTCTGGATCTGTATGCTAAAAAAGGAGAAAGCATTTTCAATGTTTCCCTCTGGGAACACGCGATCAATCCTTTTGGTTTGTTTAATGAAAAAATCTCGCAGAAAAATCTCGAAAAACAGCTGGAAGAAGTCTTCGGTAACCTGGAAATAAAAGATTTTATCAAACCCTGCCTGATCACTTCATACGACATCGGTCAGCGCAAAGCCAAATTCTTTGCCAGCCATGAAGCGCATTCCAGTCTGGAAAATTTTTATGTAAAAGATGTTTGCCGGGCCACCAGTGCCGCACCTACCTATTTCGAGCCGGCAAAAATAAAATCCCTGTACGGCCAGGAGTTTGTACTGATCGATGGCGGCGTATATGCAAACAATCCGGCACTTTGTGCTTATGCGGAAGCGCGCAAGATCGCTTTTTCAAAAGTTTTGTCCGATGACAAAAAACCGGATTATCCCGCTATAAACGACATGATCATTGTTTCGGTAGGAACCGGCGAAGTACACAAACCTTATACGTTTGAAAAGTTTGAAAATGCCGGAAAAATAAAATGGATCGCTCCTTTAATCGATATGCTGTTGTCTGCCAACGTGGAAACGGTGGATTATCACCTGACAAAAATGTATGAAACCCTGGGTCCCAGAAATCGGAAAAACTATTACCGTTTAATGCCGCAACTCAAAAATGCTTCATCCGAAATGGACGATACTTCCAAGAAAAACATCTACGAACTCATCCAGGCTGGTTTGTTTTTTGTGGACCAAAACCGGGACGCACTGCATGAAATTGCCAAAAAACTAATTAAGAATAAATAAGTTCCGGCCTTTCTTTTGAAGAAAGGCTTTTTATTTCTGTGATTCCCTTCGTAACTTTGCCGCTTAATTACGTACATGAAAAACACCTATCCGAAATCGGAAAAACTAAAAAGCAGAAACACCATCGATATTTTATTCTCTGAAGGGAAATCCGTATCGAAATATCCGCTGCGCTTAGTCTATACCCCACTGGAATCAGAACAGGAAGCAAAAATCAAAATGGGTGTTTCCGTTTCCAAACGCTATTTCAAAAAAGCGGTGGACCGTAATTATTTTAAAAGGGTTTTGCGGGAAACGTACCGTCTCAACAAACAGCTGTTGCTGGAAAACACAGACAAACCCTATGCTTTTATGTTCCTGTATCAAACCAAAGAACGCCTGACTTACCAGGAAATCAACGAAAAAACCATACTGCTTTTCGAAAAGTTCATTGCAACGATCAACCCGGCAGATCAATAATCTTTATTGCTTTAGCAATCGTGTTATTGGCTTAATATTCCGTCAAAAAGTGTACTTTTAAATACTCTTTTACGTTGTATATCAAATAATAGCAATTGCTTATGAAAAGAATTATCGTTGCCCTGTCGTTATTACTAATTACCATTGGCTGTCAAAAACAGCGTTCAGAACAAATTGCTGCGACCGAATATGATGCAGCGCCTGTTGCTGCCGCTATGGCACCATCCCTGCAGAACGAGTCGGGCGGTGCCGGTGAAGAAACTAAAATTGAGGCCAAAATTATCAAAAATGCCAACCTTCGGTTTGAGACTTCCGACCTCAACCAGTCTTTTTCCGGTGTTCAGAAAGCCATTGTAAAATACAAAGCCACCATTCAAAACGATGTGTCTGGAAAAGATTACGGTTCGGTGTACCGCAACCTCATCGTCCGCATTCCGAATACTGCTTTTGATGCTTTTATAACCGACATCGGTCAGGGTGTTTCCCATTTTGACCGGAAAGAGATTTCATCAGACGATGTTACCGAAGAATATATCGATGTGGAATCCCGCATCAATACCAAGAAAACATTAGAAAAACGCTATCTCGAATTGCTGAACAAAGCCACCAAGGTTTCCGAAATAATTGAAATTGAAAAAGGGCTGGCAACCGTTCGTGAGGAAATCGAGGCAAAAGAAGGGCAGTTAAAATACCTGCAAAGCCGGGTAGCAATGAGCACGGTAACGATTGAAATGTACACGAACAATGCTTCCGAAAGCGGTGCAACGGTATCATACGGCAGTAAAATGTGGAATTCTTTTAAGGAAGGCTTTTTTGGAATTTCAACTTTCTTTCTGGGATTACTGCAAGTATGGCCATTTATCATTATTTTCGTGTTGCTTTTTGTTTTCATTCGCAGAAGGTTTAAGAAAAAATCAGTTTAAAAAATGCTAAGTCTGTTAAAGAAAAAATATATTATTCCTGTAGTGGCAGGAGGTTTTTTATTTGTTGGTGCCAGTTTCCGGGATGATTTCTTCGAAATTGCCAAGCAGATAGAAATTTTCACAACCCTGTTTAAAACGGTCAACCAAAACTATGTTGATGAAACCAATCCGGGAGAACTGATGGACAAAGCCATCAAGAACATGCTACTGGATCTGGATCCGTATACCGTTTATTTTAACGAACAGGACGTTGCCAAATTCAAAATCAATTCGACCGGTGAATATACCGGAATCGGCGCCTACATCAGCCGTAAGGACGGCCGTTTGATTATCCGCGAACCGTATAAAAATTTTCCGGCAGACAAGGCAGGTTTAAAAGCCGGTGACGAAATTGTTCAGATCGGCGATGTAAATCTGGTTGATTTTAAAGACGATGCCGCACAATTATTGAAAGGTACCAAAAACACCAAAATCGACATCCAGTACAAACGTCAGGGAAAACTGATGAACACCCAGCTGGTTTTGGATGAAGTGGAACTGAAAGCCGTTCCGTTTTATGCGCTTTTAAGCGATAATACTACCGGTTATATCGTGCTGTCGCAATTCAATTCGAAAGCTTCGGCCGAAACAAAAGAGGCGCTGGAAAAATTAAAAAGCCAGGGTGCTAAAAAAATAGTTCTGGACCTGCGCGGTAATCCGGGCGGACTACTGCACGAAGCGGTAAACATCTGCAATCTTTTTGTTCCTCAGAATGAGATTATTGTAACGACAAAATCGAAAATTGAAAAACACAATAACAGCTATAAAACCCAGAAACCACCTGTTGATCTGGAAATTCCACTGGTTGTTTTAGTAGACGGCCGTAGTGCATCGGCTTCCGAAATTGTTGCCGGTGCCTTACAGGATTTAGACCGCGCCGTTGTGGTGGGTGCCCGCAGTTTTGGTAAAGGTTTGGTGCAACGTCCGTTGGATCTGACCTATGGCACTCAGGTAAAAGTGACTATTTCAAGATATTACACCCCATCCGGAAGATGCATCCAGGCTTTGGACTATTCCAAAAAAGACAAAAACGGAAAAGCAATCCGCACCGATGCCAGCCAGTACAATGCGTTTAAAACCAAAAAAGGAAGAACGGTTTATGACGGCGGCGGTATTCAGCCCGATGTGGAATTAGCCGAAACCAAACAAAGTACCATTGCTGATGCTTTACTGAAAAACGACGGTATTTTTAATTATGTAACGCAGTATTACTATAAAAATCCGAATCTGGGTACCAGCATTCCTAATTTTTCGGATACCGATTTTGCTGATTTTAAAGCCTTTCTTAAAAAAGAGAAATTCGAATTCGATACCGAAACGGAACTGGCGCTTAAAAACACACTGGCAACAGCCAAAAAAGAGAAAATAGACGAAACGATCACTGCAGAATACCAGCAGCTTTTAGCCGCTTTGCAGCGAAGTGATGAAAAAGAACTGGAAAAAAACAAAACGGAAATCAAAAAACTCATCACCGATGAAATCATAAAACGTTATCAATACAAGGAAGGATTGTACCAATATTACACGAAAAGTAATGCCGAAATTACTAAAGCACAGGCAATATTGAATAATACGGCCGAGTACAACAAAATTCTTAAAAATTAATTTTCAAAGAATTATGCATGACTTTCGTTTTTTATGATAATTTTGTGATTTTAAATATTTCACATCGTGAGTTCTACCCATAGCAGTAACCACCTTAACAAAGTCACTTTAGGTGGTTTAATTGTAACATTAGGAATCATTTACGGAGATATCGGAACTTCTCCGTTATATGTAATGAAAGCCATCGTTGGCAAACAAGCAATAAATCCTGATGTTGTACTTGGTGCTATTTCTTGTATTTTCTGGACCCTGACAATTCAGACAACTTTCAAATACGTAATCCTGACATTACGTGCTGATAATAAAGGGGAAGGAGGAATCTTTTCCTTATACACCCTTGTTAAAAAACTAAAAAAACGCTGGCTCATTGTGCCGGCTATCCTCGGAGGAAGTGCCCTGCTGGCCGATGGTATTATTACCCCGCCCATCTCGGTTTCTTCTGCCATTGAAGGATTAAGGACCTACAATCCGGAACTGAATACCATTCCGATTGTAATCGGGATTTTATTTGCGTTATTCTTTATTCAGCGATTCGGAACCAAGCTGGTTGGAAAATTCTTCGGCCCGTTAATGCTGCTTTGGTTTGGAATGCTGGGAACGCTGGGTATCATTCACCTAATGGGCAATGTAGCTGTTTTAAAAGCACTTAACCCTTATTATGCCTTTCATTTATTAAAAATACACCACGAAGGATTTTATGTTTTAGGCTATGTTTTCCTTTGTACCACAGGAGCCGAAGCCTTATACAGTGATTTGGGACATTGCGGAATTAAAAACATCCGTATCAGCTGGATCTTTGTAAAAAGTATGTTGGTTATCAACTATTTCGGACAAGGTGCCTACCTGATTTCGCATACCGGAAGTACGTTAATCGAATTGAGCGGAAACGCGAACAATCCCGGAAATCCTTTCTATCTGGTAATGCCGGACTGGTTTTTACCATTCGGAATTGCGATTGCTACAATGGCGGCCGTTATTGCTTCCCAGGCGTTAATCAGCGGATCATTCACTTTAATCAGTGAGGCAATGCGTCTGAACTTATGGCCAAAAGTGCGCATCAAATATCCAACCGAATTAAAAGGACAATTATATATTCCTTCCATTAACTGGCTGTTATTCATTGGCTGTGTGTTCATTGTAGTACACTTCAAAGAATCCGGAAATATGGAAGCGGCCTACGGTTTGGCGATCGTAATGTGTATGATCATGACCACGATCCTGCTGGGATTCTTTATGGTCCTAAAACGTTATAATCCAATATTTATCGTTCTGGTTGTTTCTGTTTATCTGACCATTGAGATTTCTTTCTTCCTGGCCAATATTGAGAAATTCCCGCATGGCGGTTATGTATCCGTATTTATTGCCGGATTACTGGCCTTCATCATGATTACGTGGTTTACCGCTAAAAAAATCCGAAAAGATTATACCGAATTCGTCAAAATCGGGAAATTCAAAAATGTCATTTCAGAATTGAGCAATGACCTTTCCATTCCGAAATATGCAACGCACCTGGTGTACATGACCAATGCCAGCCATGGTGACGAAATCGAATCGAAAATTATCTATTCCATTTTACAGAAGCGTCCGAAAAGAGCCGACATCTACTGGCTGATTCACGTGAATGTTGTGGATGAACCGTATGAAATGGAATACCGTGTTCGCGAAATTGTAAAAGACGACATTATCCGTGTGGACTTTTACTTAGGTTTCCGTGTGGCACCGCGTATTAATTTATTATTCAAAAAAGTAGTTCAGGATATGGTGAAAAACGGAGAGGTTGATATTACCAGCCGTTATGAATCCTTAAACAGAAACAATGTACTGGGTGATTTTAAATTTGTATTAATTGAGAAATTTGTATCGTATGACAACGATTTCCCTTGGTACCAAAGAATTATCCTGGATATTTATTTCTTCCTGAAAAAAATAAGTCTTTCAGAAGAGCAGGCTTTCGGTTTGGACAGCAGCTCGGTGAAAATCGAACAATACCCGATTGTGATTCACCCGCCGGAAGATTTAAGCTTAACCAGAATTAAAGAAAGGAAGTAACCCAATCTTAGCCATTATGAAACTATCGAAGTTTGTTTTTCTTTTATTGTTTATTACGCAGTTCATCAGCGCCCAGGAAGAAGTTGTTCATTCTGTATATTTTGAATTCGACAAATTTAATTTAGAAGAAAAACAGGCTAACGATGTGGTGGCTTTCGTCAAGGCCATCGATACTACCCGCGTGGAAAGCATCCAGATTTACGGTTATTGCGACGATCGCGGCAAAGATGCCTATAACTATAAGCTTTCGAACAATCGTGCCAATACGATCAAAAACAAGCTGATTGAAAAGGGTATCAAAAACAAGATCATTGTAACCATTGAAGGAAAAGGGCGTGTGCTTATCGATGATGATATTATTGACAATCTTCCGGAAGTACGCCAGAAAAACCGCCGCGTGGATGTTGTGATGAACTTCAAACCGGTTCCGTTAAAACCGATTCCGGGTATTCATTCCACGATTAAAAGCGACCTGGTAATTGGCGACAGGATCTATCTTGAAAAAATCCTTTTCGATAAAGGCAGCAGCCGCCTGACCTTAAAATCAAAAAACGAACTGGAAAGGATTGCCAAACTACTGCACAAATACAAAAACTTAGAGTTTGAAATACAGGGGCATATCTGCTGTACGCCTACTTTTCAAAAAGAAGCGATAGACAAGGATACTAAAAAAAGGATGTTATCCCATAACCGTGCACAGGCCGTATATAAGTTTTTAATCCAGAAAAAGATCGATAAAAAACGAATGACCTTCAAAGGTTACGGCAATACACAGCCATTGGGCAACGGCCCCGATCAGGACCGCCGCGTGGAACTGGTTATCACAAAAGTGTAACTATTTATGCTTTCCGCATTTCGATATGCGGAATATTATCTTCCAGGTATTCTTCCGATACTTTTACAAATCCGTGGGATTCATAAAACTTTTTCAGGTAGAGCTGTGCCGAAATGGTTATGGCTGCAACATTATAACGGGCAGCAATTCCGTTAATGGCTTCCCGGATCAGGTTGTGTCCCCATTTTTTATCGCGATAGGTTGCTTTAACCACTACTCTTCCGATAGAAGCATCTGCAAAATAATCGCCCGGCTGAAACAACCGGCAATAAGCCACCAATTCGCCGTTAAAAGTTCCCAATACGTGTAAGGCTTTGTCGTCTTTACCGTCAATGTCCTGATAAACGCAATCCTGCTCCACTACAAAGATCTCTGAGCGCAGTTGCAATACCGAATATAACTCAACAAGCGAAAGCTCGTTAAAACGCTTTATTTTGAATTCTAAACTCATTGTTTATTGATAAAAGTAATTATTCTAATATGTGAACGGATTTGATAATCGCTTCCAGCTCAAAAATAAGGTCTCTTTTGGCATTGGACGGATTATAGGTAAATCCTTCTAAAATCAGGTATCGTTTGTTTTTTTCATCGCGGATGACATAATTCAGAAACGGTCCGTTCATAAAATTATTCTGGAGTTCCCAGGTACCTTTCGTTTCATAGGTAAGCTTCCCGTCTACTTTTGTTGTAAAAAAATAAGGGGAATAGCCTTCTTCCGTGATCATCGAGGAGTTTTCCATCGTTCCGTGAATGTACAGGTTTCCAACGGAGTCCCTTACTTTGACAATGTTTCCAACGATGTCGTTTCCTCTTTCTATCTGTCCCATCGGCACCTGATAGACCAATAGGCTCGAACTGCCGGACGGAATATCTTTTTTGATCCAGTAAAAATTTTCTTTTTCCGCAACATACTTGTACGTATCCGGTATTTTAATGTTGATTAAAAACACGCCCCGCAGCTTATCATCTTTCAGCAGCGCTTTGCCCATTTTTTGCTGGACAACCTGGATTTCGGAAAATTTTATAATCGAGATAATTGTTTCCGAATGCAATTCGATCAGATCCAGAATCTCGTGTATGGAATATCCGGTGATGTAAAAAACATTCTGCGGCCTGGCATATTTGTTTTCCACATGTTTGAATTCTTTGGTAATGCCTTTGGAAACCACAATTATGTTCCGGCTTTGGGTTACCACACCCTCAAAGATCTTGGGAGAATACTGGTTGATCGTCAGGATGGGTTCCTCCTGCGGCAGCCCGTCAATAGGGTAAGCGAGTTTTTTACGAAGGCTGTCGCCCACTTCTCCGGACCATAAAACATCGTCAATAACAATCGCAATGTCGTTGATGTTGCCTTTTGAAGAAGGCAAAAAAGCTTCCCCTTGTTCCTGTTTTTGCTGACAGGAAACAAGAGAAAGCAATAATAAGATAATGGTCAAAAAGATTCCTTTTTTCACTTATGTCTTGGGCAGGTATTAGCCGTTTATTTTAAGCTTCATACCCGGTTTAATATTTTCAGTTTCTATATTATTCCATTTTTTAATTTCAGCAACGGTAATTCCCGGGTGTTTTTTTGCAATACTAAACAACGAATCTCCTTTTTGAACGATATACATTCTTTCTTTGTTATAGTTGCGTTCTTTGCTGGAATCTCTTCTGATGATTTCTTTTTTGGCAACTTCTTTTTCCACAACGGCAACCGATTCTTCAACCGGCTGTTGCACCGTTAATTTCTGTCCGGCCTGAATTTCATTCGATTCCATATTATTCCAGTCTTTTAACTGGTCAATGGTAACTTTATGTCTTTCGGCAATTGCTGTCAGGTTATCTCCTCTTTGAACCACATACAATCCTTCGCTCTCAATAACTTTAGGCTCAACGATTTTAGGTTCTGCAACTTTTGGTTCCGCTATTTTCTTTTTAGCAGTTGTTCTGTCGGCAACAGCCACAGTAGTTTCATACTGTATTTTTAATTTCTGACCGGCATTAACGCTATTCTTTTTCAGCTTGTTCCATTTTTTCAGTTCTGCCACCGTCACGTTGTATTTAGACGATATTTCAGATAGATTGTCGCCACGCTTAACGGTATGGAATTTTGTTTTCGTTTTTTTAACGGATTTCATCGGAAAATCTTCCACATCGGCTATCGCTACAGAATCCCTGCCTGTTCCATTTGCTGTTCGCTGTGCAAGTGCCTCTTTGCGAATTGTAGTAAATGGTTTTTCGCGTTTGTCCTCTTCAAATTTCAAATAGGCATAAATCTTATCTTCATTGGAAGCAAACATTCCTGCTTTTTGTTTTGGCAAACGGATATAATGCGGTTTATCTGAAAAATAAGGAACCACATCCAGTTTGTAGATCGGGTTTAGCAAACGCAATTGCTCCACCGGAATATCCAGTAAGTCGGAAAGCTGTTTGAATGACATTTTTTGTTTAACCATTAACGTATCGGTTTCAAAATAGGTCAATGGTGCTTTTTTAGGCACAATTCCATGTTCTTTTTTATATTCATAAATATACATGGTTGCCAGGAAAGCCGGCAAATATCCCTGTGTTTCCTTATGCATGTATTTACGGATGTTCCAGTAGTTTGTTAATCCTCCCGAACGGCGGATTGCTTTGGAAACATTCCCCGGTCCGGTATTGTAGGATGCTAAAACCAGATCCCAGTCACCAAAAATACCGTACATCGCTGAGAAGTACTGGCATGCCGCTTCGGTAGCTTTCAAAGGATCGCTGCGTTCATCCACATACGAATTCACTTCAAGGTTGTATTGTTTTCCGGTAGCATACATGAATTGCCATAATCCTGTTGCGCCCACTTTAGATTTTGCTTTTGGATTCAGAGCCGATTCCACTATAGCCAGATATTTCACTTCCAGCGGAATATTGTATTTTGCCAGATGCTCTTCAAACATCGGGAAGTAATACTCCGAAATAGCCATCATTCGTTCGAAAGCTTTCGGTCTGTTCTTTAAGAATGATTTGATTACATTTTCCAGAGCCGGATTGTATTCGATATTAAACGGGGATTTTTCATCCAGTTTTTTCAATCGTTCTTTCAGTAGGTCTGTTGGTAAATCATAAGAAACTTCCTGATCAATATTCACTTTAGCAATGTCCGATTCCATATCGGTAAACAGTTCCTGATTGCTTAATTCTTTCATCCACATTTCATCAATGCAGGCACTGGTTTCATATTTGATGAAAGTAGATTTCAGTGAATCCAGATAGGATAGTTTAATCTCGGGTTTGATTTGGACTTCATTTTCGGCAGTTTCCTGAGCTAAGGCAGCCAGGCTGAAAAGACCGAGAAATAAAGATAACATTTTTTTATTATTCATACATTCTATCTTATAACATATTACAACTCAATTCTTTATGTAGGCATTGCAAACATAATAGCTAATAACTTATATTTTCTATAAATATTGTTAAAAAAAGAAAATTAATCTAAAATAGCTGCAATTCCGGGTAGTGTTTTTCCTTCTAACATTTCCAGCATTGCCCCGCCACCAGTGGAAACATAACTCATTTTTGGTTCTAATCCGAACTGTTTTACCGCTGCAACAGAATCACCGCCTCCAACAAGGGAAAAAGCACCGTTTTTAGTTGCTTCTGCAATAAAATTCCCTAAAGTGATGGTTCCTTCTGCAAATTTTTCCAGCTCAAACACGCCCAAAGGACCATTCCATAAAATGGTTTTCGAATTTTTAATAATATCTTTTAACGCTTCCAGCGATTTCGGACCTACGTCCAATCCCTGCCATCCGTCCGGAATTTCGTTTACCGGAACAATCTGAGTGTTTGCCTCGTTCGAAAAAGCATCGGCAGCCACAACATCAACCGGTAAATGAATCTGAACATTTTTTGCTTTGGCTTTTTCCAATATTTCCAATGCCAATGCCATTTTATCGTCTTCACAAATGGAATTTCCAATATTTCCGCCCAGGGCTTTGATAAAGGTAAAAGTCATTCCGCCGCCAATGATCATGTGGTCGATTTTGTCAAGGATGTTTTCAATAACGGTGATTTTCGAAGAAACTTTAGAACCTCCTAAAACGGCGGTTACCGGTTTTTCCGAATTATTTAAAACTTTGTTTAAGCTTTCAATTTCTTTTGCCAGTAATAGTCCGAAACATTTGTTTTCCGGGAAAAAACGGGCAATAATGGTTGTGGAAGCATGTGCTCTGTGTGCCGTTCCAAAAGCATCATTTATATAGATATCCCCTAATGCAGCTAATTTTTCTGCAAAATCAATATCGCCTTTTTCTTCTTCAGCATAAAAACGAAGGTTTTCTAAAAGTAAAACTTCACCCGGTTTTAAATTTTGGGACGCATTTTCAGCAACTGCTCCAATACAATCGGAGGCGAATGTTACCGGAACTCCCAGAATTTCTGCTGTTTTCGATACGATATGTTTCAGGGAATATTTCTCTTCAACGCCTTTCGGACGTCCTAAATGGGACATTAAAATAACACTTCCACCCTCACTTAAAATTTTATCGATAGTTGGTTTTGCCGCTTCAATACGGGTAGCATCGGTTACTTCAAAATTTTCATTAAGCGGTACATTAAAATCGACACGTATAATAGCTTTTTTATCTTTAAAATTAAAGTCGTTCAGGGTTTTCATTTGATATTTTTTTGTTGATTGTTTTATTTATAATCTACAAATATAATATTTTTATTTTTTATGTGCTTTTTTGAATTTTAATGAAAAATAAACCGGTCAAAACTGCGTATTATTTATTTCTATCGGTAGAAAAGCCGTTTTTACTACTAAAATGATTTTTGATACGGTAAAAAAAGGATGGTTTTGATATGGCTGAAACATGCTGCAAACCTTGTATTTCTTAGTAATCTGCTTTCTCGAAGTAACAAATAGCCAGATTTTCCTGAAACGGAAAAGAGAGGGTTTCCCATGCTGAAACAGTTTCTGTATTGACCGAAACCAGATAATGCCTGTCGATCAGATCAATCAGTCTTACAACCGGAGAATAGAACGTAATCCCGATTTTGTGTTTTGTACTATCCCGGATATCGGTATTGATAATATCCAGTTTGTAATTGATAAATGGCAAATAGTTGTTGCCCAAGGCATCCGGAACATTATAAATATTTCCTTTTAACTGGCTGATATAGGGTTCTGCTGCTATTCCGGTTAAAAAATGCAGCTTTTCAGCCTTATCGTTATGATACAGTAAATTCCTGAAGGTAAACTGTGGATTTTCTTTGGAATTGTATGCCTGCTGCTGCATCAAATATTCTCTAAAGGTATCCTCAAAAACATATTGCTGCCAGACAATACCGGATGTATTGTCAATAACCATACGATAGGCTAATCTTATTTTTGAAAATTTCATCCCGAATTTGTTTTAATATCCTGAAAATAAAGAAGAAGATACAAAAAGTATCTTCTTCAGCTTAAACAGACGTAGTTTAATGTACCAGCATTTTTTTACTTTCGCTGAATACACCATTATCATTTTCAACAATAACTCTAAAAATATAATATCCGCTGCTTAAATTATTCCTGTTCAGTTCCAGGTAATTTGTTCCTGCCGGAAACTCTCCGTTAATCGGGGTTCCTATATGCCTGCCGCTTAAATCTATGATATCCACTTTAACGGTAGAATACGAATTTAAAAGCAATGGTATCTTGGTTGTGGTCTGAAAAGGGTTCGGGAAGTTTTGCTGCAATTGGAATTCTTTCTGAGCAGCATCCGCAACGCCTAAGGTTGGACCGGCAACAAAAATGGTATGTGTCTGTACAAAGCCTTCTGCAATGCTTCCGGTAATCACCGACATTTCATTACTCACACCATCCGAAAAAACATTGTCGCCGGCATTGTAAGTATAACCGGTCATTCCTTTTGTATATCCGTAGCTGGTCGCAGCATTAACCTGAACAACAGCACTGTTTGTACCTTCCGGAAATGCAATTTGAGTAATTAACAATGAGGTTCCCGAAGCGTTATAGACATGTACGTGAACATGCGTTGCCCTTCCGGTATACCAACCCGGGAAAATGGAGGTAAAACTGACTAATCCATTGGTATCCGTAGTTTGTCTTCCTCTTAAAAAATGGTTGCTGGTATAATTGGCAGGCTGCATTCCGGTTCCGCCGTATTCAGAATAATTACCATCTTTATCACAATGCCAGATATCTACAATTGCTCCGGTGAGTGCATTACAATTGCCATTGGTGTTTTTAATGGTAATATTGATCGTAAACGGGATTCCGGTTCTGTCGCCCACAATATTGGTTCTTACCCATGAAGCCGGGGAAATAGTAGGAAAAGGTCCTGCTGTTTCACTATTTGTAACACTACAGGCGGCGGTGTTTTCAATTTCCATATCGCTCTGACAGGATCCTGCTGCCCGTAAAAGTGAAGGAGCTGCCACAACCATTCCGAGAAAACCCAGGCTGTTTTTTAAAAATACTTTTCTTTCCATCCTTTTTTAGCTATTTAGTTACTCAAATTTAGATTTGCTAACTTTTATTGCCAAAAAAATGAGGTAAACGCTTTTTATTTTGAGGTAAACTATAGAATATTGATTTTTAAGCCGTTTTTATTTCGTTTCAAAAAGCAATAAAATCGCATTTTCAGATAGTGCTTCAAATTCAATGGTTTCGGCTTCACTAATCGCTAATCCATCCCTGCTTTCTATCAGCCGGTTCTGAAATTCGAAAGCGCCGTGAATAACATAGGCAAATATTCCGTTTTGGGTATTCTTTGGGGTATAGGTCCCTTCTTCCCTGCCCGCGAATATTCCGGTAAAAACAGCATAATTATCCGTGACTGCCAATGGAAATAAGTGGTTCTTTACCGTAAAATCAAATGTTTTCAATAACGGCTCCCGATATAGTCCGGTATTGTCAAACCGGATCTGAATAAAATTAATCAGCTCCTTTTCGTATGGGTTCTGTATTTCAAACGGCATCCCGGCATTTGCTGAAAACAAAAAGCATTGTTCGGTATTTACCAATACCGGTTCCGCTGTTGTTTTACAATCGAGCGCACCCACCAGCGGGATAATCAGGACATCCTGGTTTTGCTGAGCGGTATACACTACCTTTTGCTGAGCCGCAAGTGTTTCATCGTTAATCAGCTGAATATTTCTATACGGTTTGCGGCTGTCTTCCTGATATTCAAGATAGTTAAATGTCGCCAGACAGCGATGAATATTATTTTCGATATGCCCACGAAAAGGCGCTTTGTAAATTTGCGAAGGCTGCTGTAAAAACTTGCTCATGATTTAGGTTCTAATGCCTGAAAAAAAATAGTTTCATACGTTGCACTAACAGGTATTTCTTCATTGCCGATATGGATGATTTTACCTTTCACTTTATCAATCTTGCCTATCGGAACGATATACGACCGATGTACTCTGAAAAATTCATCAGGAGATAATTTTTCCAATATGCTTTTCATCGTCATCCGCGCCACAACTGTTTTCTGGTTCCGGATATAGATTTTCAGGTAATCGTCTAATCCTTCAATAAATAAAATATCCGAAACGGGAATTTTTATCAGGCTGTAATCGGCTCTTATAAACAAAAACTGCTGTTCTGTATTTTGACTTTTATTTTCGGAAGCAAATTGATTTTTTGCTTTTTCCACAGCCTGTTGAAATCTGGAAAACGAAAATGGTTTTAAAAGATAATCGGTGGCATTGAGGGTAAATCCTTCAACGGCAAATTCGGAATATGCGGTTGTAAAAACAACCATTATTTTATGGGGTATTTTTTTAAAGAAATCAATTCCTGAAATAGACGGCATGTTGATATCCAGGAATAATAAATCCGTGGGATATTTTTTAAGATGTTTTAATGCTTCCTCCGATTTTGTAAATGTTTTCTGTAAATCAATATCGTTTGTCTGACTACAGAAACTTTGCAAAATTTCCAAGGCTGGCGGTTCATCATCAAGGGCAATGGCTCTGATCATAGTTCAAGATTTAGTGCAATGGTATAATTAGCTGCTGTATCCGTTAGCTCCAGATTGTATTTTCCGGCATAATGCAATTCCAGCCGTTCTGTCGTATTCTGTAATCCCATCCCTTTTTCGCTTTGGACAGAATCAACTTTTTTATTGCTGACGAGCAGCATAATGTTTTCATCGGTAATTGAAATATTTATTTTTATTTCCGATGGCTGATCCGGATTCACGCCATGTTTAAAGGCATTTTCAATAAATGAAATCAAGATCAGTGGTGCTATCTGCTTCGCTGCCGTGCTGCCGTTTAATTCATATTCAATAGTTACCGTGTTTCCCAAACGGGAACGCTGCAATAAAATATAATTGTTGATATAGTTGACCTCTTTTTCCAAGGCAATTTTATCGTCATGCGCATCCCGGATAATGTAGCGCATTAATTCCGAAAGCTGGACAATTGAATCTGCCGTGCGGTCATCTTTACGAATTGCCAGTGCATAAATACTGTTTAGCGTATTGAAAAGAAAATGCGGGTTTATCTGTGCTTTCAATAAGGAAATTTCGGCTTTCATTTTATCCCGTTCAACCGTTTGAAGCCGTCTGTTGATTGCCAGAAAAAGGCTCATTAAGGTTCCGGTCAGATATACCAAAATTGTATTAAAATTCTGATTTGGTTTATCCTTGTGCATCGGATGAAATTCCGGTCCCGGTCCTCCTTTGAATGGCGGCTCCGGCTTGGGCATTCTTTCCAGATTGAAAATATCCATTTCCGGTTTGTCAAAAAAATGCGACAGCAGCAGCAATACAATCAGGAAGAAAAAAAGAAGCGTGAAGTACAGCGTTTTCTTATCGGCAAAATACAGTTTCGGGATAAAAAAATAATAGTTTACATAAAAGAAAATCAGCAAACCGAGATAGATCACAAAATAGGTTCTGTCATGTCCGTTATTAAAAATATCCGGTATTTTAATGATGCTGTTTTGGGATGAAAAAAGATAGGGCAGCACTAAAAATGAAATGCAGATGCAGAGATGATAACCATAAAATGAGATCTTTCTTTTCATTTTTTAAAAGTTTCCTATCAAAAATAAGCTTATTGGTTTAGCCTGTAAAATTATTGCGGTAAAATATTGTTTTTTTGCGGTGATTGCTTTCCCTGTTTTTACTGTTGGGGTTTTATTCTATATTTGCTCTATGTTATTTTCAGAAATATTAGGACAAGTTCATATTAAAAGCCATTTGACAAAAAGTGCCGATTCGGGCAGGATTCCGCATGCGCAGCTTTTTGTAGGACCCGAAGGTTCAGGTACTTTACCCATGGCAATTGCCTATGCGCAATATATACTGTGTTCCAATGTTGACGGTGAAAACCATTCGGGAAATGAGGCATGCAATTTAAAGTTTGCTCATTTTTCACATCCGGATCTGCATTTTGTTTTTCCGGTTTCATCAAATGATGAAGTGAAAAGCCACCCAGTGAGTGCCAATTTTATGAAGCACTGGCGCGAATTTGTGACCACCACTCCTTACGGCGGTTTGTTTGACTGGTATAAATCCATTGGCATTCAAAACAAGCAGGGACAGATTGGTGTTGACGAAGCACAGGAAATCGTAAAGTCTTTGTCATTAAAATCTTACGAAGGTGGTTATAAAGTGATGATTATCTGGATGGCCGATAAAATGAATATCGCCACTTCAAATAAATTGCTGAAACTGCTGGAAGAACCGCCGCAAAAAACGGTTTTCCTGCTAATCACAGAAAATGAAGACGATATTCTTCAAACCATTTTATCCCGTTGCCAGGTATTGCATTTTAGCGGTTTACCGGAAAGTGTTATTGCGGAAACCCTTGTTTCACGTGAAAAAATCGAAGAAAAATCGGCTTTCAAACTGGCGCATCAGGCACAGGGTAATTACAACAAGGCCTTACAGCTATTGCACAAAAATGAAGATGATTTTCCTTTTGAAGTCTGGTTTGTACAATGGGTTCGTGCGGCTTTTCGTGCCAAGGGAAATGCTGCAGCCATTCAGGATTTGATTTCCTGGAGTGAGGAAATTGCCGGTATTGGCCGTGAGGCACAAAAACAGTTCCTGCATTTTTGTATCGAAATGTTCCGCCAGGCTTTATTGCTGAACTATCAGTCTCCAAAACTGGTGTATATTGAACCGACCGTTGAGAAGTTCAAACTGGAAAATTTTGCCCCTTTTGTTAACGGCAATAACATCCACGATATTTTCAAGGAACTTTCGGATGCTATTTACCACATTGAGCGCAACGGAAATGCCAAGATTATCCTTACCGACCTTTCTATAAAACTAACCCGTTTAATACATAAAAAATAAACAACATGACAAATACCGAAATCTTTGGAATCTTAATTTTAGCTTTTCTGGCTATTACTTTTTTACAATCCGGATATGATAAAATCATGGACTGGAAAGGAAATGTAGAATGGCTGAAAGGGCATTTTTCGAAAACCTTTATCAAAAATCAGGTACCGCAATCGCTATTGCTGATTTTAGTTTTAGAAGTTATCGCCGGCGCTTTGTGTGTGATCGGAATTGCACAGCTGGTGATGAACGGCAGCACTACTTTTGGTCATTATGGCGCTACTTTTTCCTGTGTGACGTTATTGTTTTTGCTTTTCGGTCAGCGAATTGCCAAGGATTATGACGGAGCCCGTACCATTGTAATTTATTTTATTCCGGCTATTTTAGCGGTTTACTGGCTATAAAAATATACTCCTAATAAAAAAAGAGCCGCAGATAAATGTCAGCGGCTCTTTTTTTATAGGCTGGATTTATACAACCGCAGTTCATCCCAGGAGAATTCATCGCCGTATTTTTCTTTTATTTCGTTCAGACTTTCGCCTTTATATCCTTTGAACGCTTTTTTCAGCTGTTTGATTTTTTCTTCCGGAAGCAGGTCGGAAAGGGACAATGCTTCCATTTGGATCAGCTTTGAAAAATGGGTATAAATGGTTGCCACTGTAAGCTTCCGGATACCGGCAATTTCCGGTATCGAAAGGTTTTGCGTCCAGAGTTCCAGCGTTTCTTCGATGGTCGATTTTTTGGGTTCTTTTGCTTTTTTCTTTCTGGAAGTATACCGTTGCACATCTTCCTCGTCTTCTATCAGTGTTACCGGGTTTTTACGAAGGGCTTCTTTGATTACTTCAATTTTATCCTGTTTGTAACGCTGTAATAACGGTGAGGTCAGTTTTTCTTTTGAAATTTCTTCCTTGTCCAGTATGGCTTTCATCAGCAGCCTTGTCTTTAGCAATCGCAGGACAGCATTGGTTTGGAGTTCTTCCAGCTCCGATAGTTCCTCATAAAATGTTTTGGCTTTTTTCTGGCGTTTTATTTCTTCTATTTTCCAGAAAATATCAAACGCCAAAGCATCCATTTTCGGAAAAAAGTAGTCAAAGGCTTTGTTTATTCTTTCGTCAATGAATTCAAGATTAATGGGTTCCTCATAAAACAGTTTGTTGAGCTGTGCAATAAATTTCCGGGACGGCTCCAGTAAATCATGCACCGCTTTTGATTGCTGCTGCGCCCAGGTTCTGGATTTCGATTTGGTCGATTTTTCGGTTTCGGAAAGGTAGGTTTGCTGGTGTTTGCTCCATTGTGCCGCCAAGTCGCTCCAATCGAAACTGTTTTTCAGGTAGTTATGAATAAAATAGCGGGTTTCGGCTTCCAGCGAATCTTCCAGTTTTTCTTCCGTGGCTTTGTTTTGTGCATAGTCCATCACATCGGCATCGTTCGAAATACCGTTCATATGTATCGGAGAAAGCAAAATAAGCCCTTTTAACGAACGCAAACGCGAAAGAGCAACATAGGCTTGTCCGGGCAGAAAAACGCGCGATACATCGAGCGCAGCTTTGTCGAAGGTTAATCCCTGGCTTTTGTGTACCGTTATGGCCCACGCCAGCTTAATCGGATAATGGGTGAACGTTCCCAGAATTTCTTCATTGATTTCCTTGGTCATCTCATCCACATAGTAGCGGATGTTCTTCCATTCGTAGCGCTCCACTTCTATTGTTTTGTTCTCTTCCGGAAAATGGACAAAGATTTCGTTAGCCGAAAGCGATTTGATTATTCCCATTTTTCCATTGAAAAAGAGCTTTTCAAAAGAAAGGTCGTTTTTAACAAACATAATCTGCGCCCCTACTTTCAGGTTTAAAAGCTGGTCCACCGGGTAGATCTTTTCCGGAAATTCCCCAACGATTTCCGGATGGAACGTATATTCTTTTCCTTCCAGATCCTTTAAGGCTTCGGTATTTATGGTATCTGCCCTCACATTGTGTGTGGTAAGGGTAATATAACCTTTGTGTTTTTTAAAATCAAAATCGGGTTTTACAAACTGATTCAGTATCGCCAGATCCTCACTCGTGACTTTGTTATTGCGGAGATTGTTTAAAACGGCAATAAAATCCGAATCGGTTTGCCGGAAAATTTTGTCCAGTTCAATGTATAACGGCGGGTTCAGCTGGATCACATGCGAATGAAAAAAGAATTTCCCACGGTAATAACGCTGCAACACCGACCATTCTTCATTTTTTACAACTGGTGGTAATTGTAGTAAATCTCCTATAAATAAAACTTGTACTCCGCCAAAAGCCTGCTCGTTGCGTCTTACTTTCCGAAGCATAAAATCCATCGCATCCAGAACATCTGCCCGCAGCATACTCACTTCATCAATGACCAGCAGTTCCATGTTTTGAATAACGGCACGTTTGGCATTGCTCATCAGGAAATGGCGGCGCAGGGTTACCTGGTTTTCAAAGCGTGTGGTTTCGGAAACCTGCGGATCGATTGTCGCATCCGGAAGGAAGGCCGCAAAAGGCAGCTGAAACAGGGAATGTATCGTGACACCACCGGCATTTAATGCGGCAATCCCTGTGGGAGCCACTACAACGGTGTTCTTATGAGTTGTATTGATGATTTCGCGTAGCAAGGTTGTTTTGCCCGTACCCGCTTTGCCCGTTAAAAATACGGACTTCTGGGTTTGGTTAATAAAGCGCAAAACATAAGCTGCGGCGTTTGAAATTTTTTCCATTTGGCGTAGAATTATAATAATATTCTAAGATACTATAAATAAGTATTTGATTTACAATAAAAAAGCCTTCACAAGGAAGGCTTTTGATTATTTTTTCTCTTCAGCTTTTGGCTCTTCTTTTTTACCGCCGGCTTTATATTTCTCGTTTAATTCTTTGCTTACTTTTTCTGTGATATCATATCCTTCTTTAGCATACAATATGGAAGCTGCATCACCCGTTCCGTAAATATATTCGTAGCTGTTTTTCTTACCGTAATCTTTGATATATTCTTTAATTCTTTTTACTAAAGAATCCATTTCTTTACCACTTTCCTGTTGTAATGTTTGCAACATTGCCTGTTGTTTCATTCCCAGTTGCTGCTCTCTTTTTTGCAATTCAGCACTTTTTTGTTGCGCCCATGCCATTCCTTTTACCTGTGCATCTCTTTGAAAAGTTGCCGCATCGCTTTGGAATTGTTTTGCTTCTCCTTCTAACTCTCTTCCCATTTCCTGCGATTTGGTTTTGTATTTCGATTCGATGTCTTTTGCTTCATCGTTTTCTTCTAATAATTTGGCTGTATCCACATAAGCCGTTTTGTGTTCAGAAGATGATTGTGTAGCATTGTTACAAGAAAACATTGCAAATGCAAGTCCGATTATTAATAAGGATTTTTTCATTTTATGAATTATGATTTATAATTTTCTGTAAAAATAAGAATTCGAATCAAAGTTCCAAAGTTGTACACCGGAAAGTTCAAATTCCGTTCATTTTATTGTTTTTTTAAAGGAATAGGATTTCTTTATGCTGAATTTATAATCAATAATAAATAGCTATAAAAATTGGATTAAAATAAAGCGATTTAAGCCACTTTCTAAATTTCCCCGATAAATCGGATATTTCAGCTTCTAAACGTTTATTATTTCCTTTTATTTTAATTTTTACTCGTTTTTCAGGATATAAATGTGTGAAGAATACTCCGAATTTCGTTTTGCTTTTAAATTTGACTGTAAGCCTATCCAAAAACCGTTAATAAAATTCATTTTCCCGTTTTTATATTTTTCGGATAAAAGTGAAACATAAAAACTGTCAAATACCATTGGCAAAACTTTTACCAGTTTTATATTTTGCTTCCGGAATAATTTTTCAATAGCAGTTTTTGAAAAATGCCAAAGGTGTCGCGGCACATCATAAGCTGCCCAGTATGCTCCGTAATATTTGGCATCGTAAGATTTAAAATTTGGCACAGCAATAATTATTGTTCCGTTTGGTTTCAATAATCTTTTTAAAACAGCGATCTGATTTTCTAAATCCGGAACGTGTTCTAATACATGCCACATTGTAATGACATCAAAAGAATGATCCGGAAGTGAGGCTAAATTTTCTGCAAATGCAATTCCTTTCTGAATTGCAATTCCTTTTGCTTTTTCGCTGGGTTCAATTCCGATAGTATTCCAATGCTGTTTTTTTGCTTCCAATAAAAAATCGCCGGTTCCGGCACCAATATCCAATAAAGAACCTTTTTGATTTTGCAGGCTTGTTATTAAGCGCACTTTATCGCGAATGGCTTTTCTTTTAATGAAGTGGTATATTTTTTCAAACAAAGAACGTTTTCCATCTGTGTGCGAAATATAATCGTCGCTTTCATAATAAGACGGTAATTTTTCTAAAGAGGGCTGCGGACTGGTTTTTAAAAGCTGTAGCTCTTCGTCCAACAGTAATTCAAAATTTTCTTTGGAAACGGAATGGTCTTTTACTTTTATATAAATGGTGTTGTCTGAAAAATTCATGGATGCTAAACGAATTTAAAAATTTTGTTTTTGGAGCTAAATCTCTTTGTTTACAAGCCTTCGCAAAGTTAGTTTCACGTGGAACATAAAAAGCAAAGATTGAAAAATAACCTGAGTACTTTATACTTCCGTTACTTTTCAATCTTTATACTGCTTCTATTTTATCTTCCCATGTGAACCAATAACACGGAAACATCACTTGGTGATACACCGCTGATTCGGGATGCCTGTGAAACAGAGGCCGGTTTTATTTTCTTTAATTTTTCTCTTGCTTCAAACGAAAGGGATTTTATTTTATCGTAATCGAAATTTTCAGGAATACGAACATCTTCCAATCGGTTTAGTTTGTCGGCATTATTTTTTTCTTTTTCGATATAACCGGAATATTTTACCTGGATCTCCGCCTGTTCGATTACTTCCAGATCCAGATTATTTTCTTCAACGTATTCTTTAACCTTTTCAAACTTCAAAATATCTTCCAAATCCAATTGTGGTCTGGAAAATACTTTAAACATTTTATCTGGCTGCGAAATCGGTGCAGAACCTTTGGCTTCCAAAATAGGATTTGCCTCGGCAACTTTTACACTGGTTTCTTTAAAGAAATTGACAAACGCTTCCGAATTGTTTCTTTTTTGCTCCATACGTTGCAAACGTTTGTCGGAAGCCAGACCAACAGCGTGTGACATTGGCGTCAAACGGAAATCGGCATTATCCTGGCGTAATAACGTTCTGTATTCTGCACGGGAAGTAAACATACGGTATGGTTCTTCCGTTCCTTTTGTAATCAGGTCATCAATCAACACTCCGATATAAGCTTCGTTACGTTTTAAAACAAACGGATCCTGATCGTGTGCTTTTAAGTGTGCATTCATTCCGGCGATCAAACCTTGTGATGCTGCTTCTTCATATCCTGTGGTTCCGTTGATCTGTCCTGCAAAATATAAACCTTCCACCAATTTTGTTTCCAAAGTGTGCTTTAACTGTGTCGGCGGGAAATAATCGTATTCGATCGCATAACCCGGGCGGAAGAATTTTACATTTTCAAATCCGGCTACAGAACGCAAGGCTTTAAACTGAACATCTTCCGGAAGGGAAGTTGAAAAGCCATTCACATAAACTTCTACCGTATTCCAGCCTTCCGGCTCTACGAATAACTGGTGGCGCTCTTTGTCGGCAAAACGGTTAATTTTATCTTCAATGGACGGGCAATAACGCGGTCCTAAACTTTTAATTCTACCGTTAAACATCGGCGAACGGTCAAAACCTTCACGCAATAAATCGTGAACCAGTTCTGAAGTATACGTCATATGACACGCTCTTTGGTGTGTCAATGGTTTGGTTATATCCAGATAGGAAAACTTGGAAGGATTTTCATCACCGGGTTGTATTTCCATTATGGAGTAATCCAGCGAACGTCCGTCAACGCGTGGTGGTGTTCCAGTTTTCATTCTCCCGGAAGTGAATCCCATTTTAACCAGATCTTCCGTGATACCGTAGGCAGCACTCTCGCCTGCTCTACCACCACCAAACTGTTTTTCCCCGATGTGGATCAATCCATTTAGAAATGTTCCATTCGTAAGCACAACCGTTTTCGATTTGATTTCGATTCCCAACGAAGTGCGCACACCTACTATCTTATCATTTTCAACGATCAAACCGGAAATCATTTCCTGGTAAAAATCAAGGTTTGGGGTTTGTTCCAGCATCAGGCGCCATTCCTCAGCAAAACGCATACGGTCTGACTGTACTCTTGGCGACCACATTGCCGGTCCTTTTGATTTGTTCAGCATCTTGAACTGGATGGCTGTTTTATCGGAAACAATTCCCGAATAACCACCCAATGCATCGATCTCACGAACGATCTGTCCTTTTGCAATTCCACCCATGGCAGGATTGCAGGACATTTGTGCAATGTTTTGCAAACTCATTGTAACCAGCAGGGTTTTGGAACCCATGTTGGCAGCAGCAGCAGCAGCTTCAGAGCCGGCATGGCCGGCACCTACTACAATGACATCATATGTATCTTGAAATAAACTCATTGTTCCACGTGAAACACTTTACTGTTTCTTTTAAATTTTCTATATATTCCGAATGCAAAATTACGCAGAAGGATAAAATCTCTTTTATATTTTATCAAAGAATTAAGATGTTTAACGTTCCACGTGGAACATTGCAACTTTCTCATCTTCTTTTGCACGCATTAAAAGCTCGTCTTTTTCAGACTTATCTTTATAACCGCAGTAGTGAAGTATACCATGAATGATTACTCTTTTGATTTCTTCTTCAAAAGAAACGTTGAAATCTAGGGCATTGTCCTTAACTCTTTCAATAGAAACGAATATATCACCGTGTAATTCGTTTCCTACACTATAATCAAAGCTAATGATGTCCGTAAGGGTATCATGATCCAGGTATTCTACATTGATTTTATGCAGGTAATCATCGTCGCAAAAGATATAATTGATCTCTCCTTCATGTTTTCCTTCGGATGCAATGACATTAGAAATCCAATTTTCATATTGGGATTCGTTTTCTAATTCAAAGTCGGTTTCGTAATTAAAACTAATCATCTTTTCTAAAATAGGTTTGCACCTTTTGATTAAAATTTGGGCGCAAAGGTAAGCTTTGTCTATTTAAAATCTCTACACTATTCAAATATTCTTTCAGTGCCGCAGGTAATTGGTTATTAGTACTGTTGAATTCCTTTTTATTGGTTTGCGACTGTCTTTTGTTTTCTTCTCCCTGCTGCTGTATCGCATTGTCTAATTTTAAAAGCTCATGTTTTAAATTCAGCATCTTTTGTAAGGTTTCATTTTTAAAGCCTTTGTTCAGCAATTGCTTTTCAATGTCTTTCATTTGCCGCAAGGCATTCTGACCGTTGCCACCCATTCCTTCTTTCTCCAATGCTTTTTGTAAAGCTTCCCGCAAACGCTGCTGCTCTTTATAAATTTCTAAAACCTGACCGGCATCTCCTTCTCCATCCTGTCCGTTTTCTCCATCATTTCCTTTTTGTCCGTCTTTGCCACTTTTACCATCTTTACCGCTTTTATCCGGTTTACCGTCACCAGGCTTTTCACCTTTCTTCATCCCCTCTTTCATTTTTTCGCTTAAGCCTTCCTGTTTTTTAATAATGTCCGGTAACTGCATTCCTTCTCCTTTTCCTGGTTTTGGTTTTCCTTTACCACCGCCAGACATCTGCATTTGCATTTCCATCTGCATCTGGTTCATGATGTCACTTAAAAAATCGGCCAGTTTATTAGAAGCTGTGATCGTGTATTGCTGATGCGACACTCCTTTTCCAATGTTGTTATCGGTAAAGCTTGTGAGGGATTTGTCAACATTGTAATGTACGTTACCCACTTCATTCGTGATAAGATCGGTGATCTTCGGGTTCCGTAATGACAATGCAAACAAACTGTCATCAACATGTTTGAACTGTAATTTTAAATCCTGCTGTTTTTTTAACAGCTTATTAAAGCCTAAACTTCTGTCGCCGGATGATTTGAAATTCTTCATCAGATCTTCCTGAGAAAAAGAAAATGCCAGAAGGTTATCTAAAATTTGTCGCAGCATTTTAGCATCTTCTTCCATTTGTTCCATTTCTCCGGATTCCATAGAAGACTGCATTTTCTGCGCCATCTTCTGCATTTTCTGTGCAGCTGATTTTTGTTTCGGTTTTGCCTTGGACTGGTTTTGCTTTTGCAATTCATCTGAAGCATTTTTCATATCTTCTTTTATGTCCTTCTCTTCCTGCTTGTCGGAAGGAATATCCATCGGAGCTTTTAAATCTTCATTTTGTTTTTCCAGTTCTCTTAATTCTTCCTGTAATTTATCAAACTCAGAATTGATCTTATTCTGATCTTTCTGGTTGTTGTCTTTACTATCGGATAGTTTGTTTTGTTCCTCACTGAGTTTATCCAGTTTACCGGCCAGCTGTTCGGCTTTCTTTTCTACATAAAATCTTTTGGTCAGCTCAACCAGCTGTTCCAGATTTTTAGATTGATTTTTAGAGTTCTGCTTGAACTTATCTATTTTTTCAAACAGTTCTTCTTCTTTTAATTTGTTTGTTAAGTCTTCTAATTCTTTTAAAAGTTTTTCATTTTTTTCGAGCTCTTTTTCATTTTTCTCCAGACGTTTCATAAGCTCGTCCTTAAATTCATCTTTTTTCTCCGGATTAAATTGCTGCAGGTTATCTTCCAATTTCTTAGAAAATTCTTTCATCATTTCATCCTGCTGTTTCTGACGGTTAATAAAATCCTGTACTTTTTTCTGGTCTTTAAAATCAAGATTTGTTTTTTCCTTTCCTAATTTTTGCAGCTTGTCTAACTCCGATAATTGTTTATCCTGATTTTTAATGGATTTTTCAAGGCTGTTAATATTGCTGTTTTGTTCCTGCAAAATCTTATCTTCTTTTTCATCAGCCGTTAATTCTCTATGGGAAAAAACCGAAGATTTTGAGCTTTTGAAATTGTGCAGCGCATCGTTATCAAAAATTTCAAAGTAATAATCATAGTCAACACCAGGCTGAATATTCAATCCGTTCGGAAAGGTATAAACAAACTGATCGAACGTTTCTTTTTTAACCGGGATTGTTCCACGATAAACCTGAGCCGGATTATTTTTAGGGTAATACACAACAAGCAGCTTCGTTAATCCGTAATCATCTGATACCTGACCTAAAACAACATTCTTTTTCAGTTTTAAGGTATCCGGTGCCGATTGTACGGATATAGTAGGAAACTGATCTTTGATAGTTGTAATCTGGTATTGCAACTTTTCATGGTTTTTCACCTTTTTGTTTGAAGTAAGTATCTGGTATTCTGTATTTTGATTAATTCTTTTCGATAAACTAAAGGTATTGTCTGTAACATTGAATTCATTTGCTTCGTTTGCACTTTTCCAGGCTACCAAATTTGTAGCCAGTGCATTAACTTTCCAGGTAACCGTTGTTCCTTCCGGTACCACTGCATTACCGGTACCCTGTACTTTTTCGGCTTTTTTGCCAAGGTAGGCAGGAAAAGTAAGGATCATTTCAAAATTAGCAATGGTCGGAACAGCAACTACATTTAATTCATAGGTTTTTGAAGTTACTTCATTGGCTATCAGCCGGAAGTCTATATTCTTATTGGTTTTCTCAAAACGGTATTGAAAAACTCCGGGTTTAACACTTTCCAGATAATAGCTTTCATTACCAAGGGCAATCATGGCATTCTCCGGAATTTTAGTACCAACAGTTTTTACCTGTAAGATAAAATCCTGTCCCTGCTCTGATGTCAGCGAATTGTTTACAATCTGAAATTCAAAAGGAGCCGGTGGCAGGTATTCTTTTTTGTAGTGCACTACCCTGTCCAGACTTTCGGTGATCAGTTTTGTATTTCCGGAAACCAGAAAGAAAAGTAAAAACAATAACGGGACTATTGCATACGGCAGGTATTTGATATTCTTTTTAAAATTAATGGCATTGCTAAACGGAATGGGCTGCAGGGTATTTGCTTTTTGCTCAATGGATGCAGCCAATAATTCCGATTGTTCCGATTGACCGGACAGCTGCAGGAAATTAGTAAGCTTATCGTTTACTTCCGTAAAATGATTTCCAATAATGGCAGAAGCCTGGGAATAGTCAATTCCTTTTTGCAGTTTGAAAAGTTTAAACAACGGAAACAAAATGAAACGCAGTAAAAAGAAGATTTCAACAGTAATGAACAGCCAGAACAATATTGTTCTTCCCACTGGGGAAAGCCATAAAAAATGTTCCACGAGCAACGTGAACAAAAAGTAAAGCAGTCCTAAACCAATGAAAAGAATAATTCCTTTCAGTAACTCATTCGTATAAAACTTTTTAATAAAGTCTTCAAGCTTTTGAAATATCAAATTTTTCGTTTCCAAATTCCGTAAATTGTTTATAACCGATAAAATTACAATTTTAATTGAAACGAAAAGGAACTATTTCATTGCATCAAACAACAGTACAATTGTTCCTTTTTCAAATTCTTGGAAGAGATTATCAAAGGATAGTTTTCAACAAACATTAAAATAATAAAAAAAAGAAATTTAAAATTTTAAAAAATTATTGTTGTTATTATAGCTTGTTAATTGTGGCAATAACTTTATTTTTTTTAGGATGATTTTGGAGTTATACAATTTTATACCGCTTTATCAACAATGTTATTTGAGGTTAATTCTTTTAAAATGAAGTGTTTTTAAAACGTTATTAACAATCGTTGAAAAACCAGTTTACTTTAAAATTATTAATAAGTTTACTTGTTAATTTCTGTTAATAACTACTCACTAACTTTTAATAACTCCAAAGCAAATTTTTAAAAATAGATTTGGTAGTTTCATCCGGGTTTTGGATTAGTCTTTTTTTCGATACAACCAAAAATCTTTTATAATTTTCTATCTAAAGTTATAAACAATATATGTTAACTTATAATTAACTGAAAATCAATACAATGTAAAGTTGTATTAACATTGTTCAATTTTAATGTTAAAATGATTAAAACTTAACTGGTTTTCAGCATATTATGCTTGTAATAATTCAATTTCTGCTTTTAGAATACTACACTTAATTCAACAGGATTATCTACTTGTTAGCAATATTGTAATACAAAGGTATTTTTAATGGGAATGTCTGCGGAAAATACTTTTAAAATAGGATGAACAGAAAATGAACGATACTATAAACATTATTAATTGTTCAATTTTTTAAATAGTTGGGTATTCAAATTGGCATAATTGTATCTTTGCGTAAAATTTTTAAAAAATGTCAAAGCCAGTTCGTGTGCGATTTGCACCCAGTCCTACGGGACCTTTACATATAGGTGGTGTAAGAACCGCGTTATTTAATTATTTATTTGCTAAAAAACATGGCGGTACCTTTTACTTAAGAATAGAGGATACCGATCAGAATCGTTTTGTTCCGGGAGCGGAAGCTTATATTATGGAAGCACTGGAATGGTTGGGTATTGCTCCGGATGAAACTATCGGTAAAAATGAAAAGTTCGGACCTTATCGTCAAAGCGAACGTAAGGCCTTATATAAGGAATATGCAGATCAGTTATTAAATTCCGGATGGGCATATTATGCTTTTGATACAGCCGAAAGCCTGGATCATTTGAGAAAGACCGCAGAAGAAACCGGTAAAACATTTATATACAATCATACTGTTCGGGAGCAATTGGATAATTCGCTTACCAATGCTGCAGAAAAAGTTGCTGAGCGTATTGCTAACGGTGAAGAATATGTGATTCGTTTTAAAACACCTGTTGATGAAACCTTGCATTTGAATGATATCATTCGTGGTGACATTAAGTTTGAAACGAATTTATTAGACGATAAAGTATTGTTTAAAAGTGATGGTATGCCAACGTACCATTTAGCGAATATAGTAGATGACCATTTGATGGAAACTTCACATGTGATTCGTGGTGAAGAATGGCTGCCTTCTCTTCCACTGCATGAATTGTTATACAAAGCTTTTGGCTGGGAAGCACCTAAGTTTGCACATTTACCGCTGATATTAAAACCGGTTGGTAATGGTAAGCTTTCCAAACGTGATGGTGATAAGTTAGGATTCCCTGTATTTCCGTTGGATTGGACAGATCCTGTTTCGGGAGAGAAATCGTCCGGTTACCGAGAAAAAGGTTTTTTCCCGGGAGCGGTTATTAACTTTTTAGCTTTATTGGGCTGGAATGACGGAACCGATCAGGAGTTATTTTCTTTAGAGGAACTGATAGCGAAATTCGATTTGAACCGTGTTCATAAAGCCGGTGCAAAATTTGATCCGGAAAAGAATAAATGGTTCAACCATCATTATCTGGTAAAAGAAAACAATGCATCACTGGCAGAAAAGTTTGATGTGATTTTAAAAGAAAAAGGCATTACTGTTGAAAAAGCGTATGTTGAAAAAGCAGTGGCTTTGGTAAAAGAACGCGCTACGTTTGTAACCGACTTATATGATTTGTCCGATTTCTTTTTTGCAGCACCAACCGCTTATGATGAAAAAGCAGCTAAAAACTGGAAAGAAGATACTGGAGCTATTATGCAGGAATTAATCTCTGTTATTGAAAACATTGGTGATTTTACTTCCGTTACTATAGAAACGATTGTAAAGGACTGGATGACGAAAAACGAGATAGGAATGGGCAAAGTGATGCAACCGTTCCGTTTGAGCCTTGTAGGGGCTTTAAAAGGACCACACTTGTTTGATATCGTGGAAATGATAGGTAAAGAAGAAACCGTACAGCGAATACAAAAAGCAATAAGTACGTTATAAATATGATGAAACCTCCAATTTATTGGAGGTTTTTTTCTATTATTTTGTATCTTAACCGAATTAACCTTTTAAACTACATTCTTATGTTTAGTTATGCCATTATTATTATAGTTGTATTTCTTTTTTTAGCCTCCTTCTTTACGGTTAAGCAACAATCGTCTGCAATTGTGGAGCGTTTCGGGAAATTCAATAGTATTCGCCATTCCGGATTACAATTAAAAATTCCGGTTATTGACAGGATTGCAGGAAAAGTGAATTTAAGAATCCAGCAATTGGATGTCATTATTGAAACGAAAACAAAAGATAACGTGTTCGTTAAAATGAAAGTTTCCGTTCAGTTTAAAGTAATTCAGGAAAAAGTGTATGATGCTTTCTATAAATTAGAATATCCGCATGATCAGATCACTTCTTATGTATTTGACGTGGTTCGTGCCGAAGTTCCTAAATTAAAATTAGATGATGTTTTTGAAAGAAAAGATGATATTGCTGTAGCTGTAAAACGCGAATTAAATGAAGCGATGACTACTTACGGTTATGATATTATCAATACACTAATCACGGATATTGATCCGGATATTCAGGTTAAAAATGCGATGAACAGGATTAATGCTGCCGATCGTGAAAAAACTGCTGCCGAATATGAAGCGGAAGCAAGCCGTATCCGTATTGTAGCCAAAGCCAAAGCAGAAGCGGAAAGCAAGCGTTTACAAGGTCAGGGTATTGCCGATCAGCGTAGAGAAATTGCACGCGGATTAGTAGAAAGTGTGGATGTGTTGAATAAAGTAGGTATTAATTCACAGGAAGCCTCTGCCTTAATTGTGGTAACACAGCATTATGATACGTTGCAGGCAATTGGTTCCGATACCAATTCGAACCTGATTTTATTACCGAATTCGCCTCAGGCCGGTAGTGACATGCTTAACAACATGGTAGCTTCATTTACAGCTTCAAACCAGGTTGGTGAAGCTATGAAAAATGTTCAGAAAAAGAAAAAGGATGACGGCGCAAGGCCAAATCACGATACTCCGATTCAGGAAGAAGAATAAAAATTATCAAAAGAAAAGAGGCTGTAAAGCCTCTTTTTTATTTGAATAACCTGTTGAATATAAAGCTAAGAATAAGATTTTGTATCGTTCCCGACCTGGTAAAAAAAGAACCTACAGAACCCATAAATCCGGATGTAAGAATTCTGGGAGTAAGATTGTCCCTGGTTTTTTCAACAGCATATACCAGCCGTTGATAGTCCAACTCTTTTTGGATTTTTAATATTTCCAGTTCACGATTGATTTCATCGTATGATGAATATTTCTTTTTTTCCATAATTAGTCATTGAAAAAGAATTCAGAGAATTTTTCAAGAATCGGGCCTTCCACAATTTTATCTTTGATATAATATACAACGATACATAAGATTAAATATAAAATTCCAACGATTAAAAAACCAAGGGCATAACTGCCCAACAGGTTTCCTAAAGCAAAAGCTCCGGCAATGGACAAGAAAAGTACCATCAACATCAAAAATATACTCAAAAGGAATATTTTAAGTATCATTGTTGTTGATTTCATGGCTACTTTAAAAAACCATAGTTTATAGTAAGCCACGTTGCTTTCCAATAATGCTTTGGCATTATCCTGAATCTGCTCGGTATTTTCTTTTAATTTTTCGAAAGCCATAGCCTACTATTTTGTTGCTTTAGCGTGCTGTTTTTTTAAATCTTCCAGTTTTCTTTCCAGTGTGGCAATTACATCTTCTGTTTTATTATCCACATTGGCTACTAAATGATCAAATTCAGATTCTAAATCAAATTTAGCTTTCGAGAATTTATTTTTAAGGTTATGGGTAGCTTCATTAAATTTGTCTTTCAGATGATCTGTTTCTCTGTCGAAACCATCTTTAATTTTTCTTCTTGTTTTAGAACCTTTATCCGGGGCGAATAGTATTCCTGCTCCAGCACCGATAGCTGCTCCAGCCAAAAGTGCCAATAATGTGTTTCCTGCGTTGTTTGACATAATCTCACTTTTTAAAAATTAATAATTATAAACTTACGAAAATAAAAACGGCTAATACGTTAAAAAGGCGTTAATAAATTCTTGTTTATTTCAAAAATTCAATTAGAGGCTTTATTTTGAATCATATTTTTAAAGATAAGAAAATATATTAAGGAAAAATAATAATTGATTTTAAGCTTTTATTTAAAGTTAGTTTTAATAGTTTTTAAATATTAAATTTATATTAATAATAGATAATTTATATAATAAAAAAAGACTCCATTTTCGGAGTCTTTCATAGTTATTTTCTATTTGCCTTTTCTTCGGCTCTTAATTTTGCAGAAGTTTTAAAATCTCCGGTATGGGACCAACCCGGTGGATAAAAAATATATTTTAAGCGGTCGGTAAATTTGATTCCCGGTTGGGAAGCATCTTTCCAGATATCTTTCCATTCGTGGAAAACAATATTCAACGGACCTTTGTCTTTTATTTCGGAAGTTAAACCAAAACGAACTTCTTCATAGTTGGGATCTTCTTTTTCAAATGTTCCGAAAATCCTGTCCCAGATAATTAAGCCCATTCCCATATTTCTGTCCAGGTATCTTGCATTGGAAGCATGGTGTACACGGTGATGAGAAGGTGTTACCAATATCCATTCCAATATTCCCATGCTTTTCACGGTTTTCGTATGCACCCAGGTTCCATAGATCTGGATAATTGCATAAGCGGCCATAATGTGCCACGGATCAAAACCTAAAAAGGCTATGGGTGAAAAGAATAAATAACGGTATAACGGCTGTAAAACCGGGGATCGGAATCCTGTTGTAATGTTAAAATACCCTGAATTGTGGTGTGTTACGTGAACAGCCCAGAACATTCTTGAATGGTGGTCTACGTAATGGTGTACATAATAGGCAAAGTCCTGCAGCAGGAATACGCCAATCCAGTACCAGATACTGTTAAATTCCAAATCAAAAATGCGGTGCTGATAGAAAAAAAACATCACCCCTATCGCAAAGGCTTTCATGATAATGTCCAAACCGTAGTTCAAACAAGCCATGTAAATATTCGTTAAGGTATCTTTTGTTTCATAGAATTTCTTTTTGTGAGAACGACTATAAAACATTTCAAACAATATGATAATAATGTGTAAAGGTGCTGAGTACAAATAAACGTTAGCAACACCTTGTTCACCTAAAAACTGATCCAACATGATTTTATTCTTTACTTTCTAATTTTGCCCATGTATCCCGCAGGCCTACGGTTTTGTTAAATACTAACTTTTCAGCAGTACTTTCTTTATCGACACAGAAATATCCTAAGCGTTGGAATTGGAAACGGTCCCCGTCAACAGCTGTTTTCAGGCTTGGTTCCAAATATCCGGTAATCACCTCTAATGAATTAGGGTTTAAAAATTCTTTAAAATCAATCTCTTTGTTTCCATCCGGGTTTTCATGTGAAAACAAACGGTCATAGATTCTTATTTCTGCCGGAATAGCATGTGAAACGGACACCCAGTGAATAGTACCTTTTACTTTTCTTTTGCTGGCTTCTGTACCGCTGCCACTTCTACTCTCTTCATCATAAGTAGCGTGAATTTCTGTTATATTTCCTTCAGCGTCTTTTACTACGCTTTCGCCTTTAATAATGTAAGCATTTTTCAGACGAACCTCTTTTCCAAGAGTAAGACGGAAGAATTTACTGTTTGCTTCTTCCAGAAAGTCTTCTCTTTCAATATATAATTCTTTAGAAAAAGGAACCGTTCTATAGGTCATAACTTCTTCTTCCGGATTATTTTCTGCTTCCAGCCATTCTTCTTTTCCTTCCGGATAATTGGTAATTACCAGTTTAACCGGATCTAAAACAGCCATGACACGCGGAGTTGTTTTGTTTAAATCTTCACGAACACAGAATTCCAGTAAGGAAACGTCAATCAGGTTGTCGCGTTTGGCAATACCAATGGTATCGGCAAAATTGCGGATAGCAGCCGGTGTATAACCGCGTCTTCTCATTCCTGAAATGGTTGACATTCTCGGATCGTCCCATCCGGTAACATGCCCGTCCTGAACCAATTGTAATAACTTACGTTTACTAACAACGGTATGGGAAAGGTTCCGGCGTGCAAACTCACGTTGTTTAGGACGTGTTAAATTAGTATCGATAATCTGGTCTAAAAACCAATCGTATAATTCCCGGTGTGGTAAAAATTCCAGTGTACAGAAAGAATGGGAAATCTGCTCCAGATAATCACTTTCGCCGTGTGCCCAGTCATACATTGGATAAATACACCATTTATCACCGGTTCTGTGGTGGTGTTTGTGTAAGATTCGGTACATGATAGGATCACGCATCAGCATATTGGTCGCGGTCATATCTATTTTGGCTCTCAAAATATGTGTTCCTTCTTCAAACTCACCGTTTTTCATACGTTCGAATAAATCCAGATTTTCTTCAATGGAACGATTTCGGTAAGGACTGTCCACACCAGGTTGTGTAGGTGTTCCTTTTTGTTTCGCCATTTCTTCAGAAGTCTGACTGTCAACGTAAGCTTTTCCTTTTTTAATTAGGGCAACTGTCCAGTCATACAACTGCTGGAAATAATCGGAAGCATAGCATTCATGCGCCCATTCATATCCTAACCATTGTACGTCTCTTTTAATAGCATCTACATATTCCTGCTCTTCCTTAGCCGGATTGGTATCATCAAAACGCAGGTTTACAGGCGCCTGATAATCTAATCCAAGTCCAAAGTTTAAACAAATTGAACTGGCATGCCCAATGTGTAAATAACCATTAGGTTCTGGCGGGAAACGGAAACGTAATTTATCTTGAGATAAACCATTTTTTAAATCTTCCTCAATGATTTGTTCGATAAAATTTAATGATTTTTCTTTTGTTGACATAAAATAAAATTAGAAAGGCAAAGTTACCAAAAATGTTCATTATAAACTCATTTCTTTGAATGCTTATTCAACGAATACGTTCCAAAAAGTTGTACTTTTATCCATTGAAGGAATAACCAATAATTGAATACATTTAAAATGGGAATTATTAAGCTGAAAAACATCAGAACATTTTCTTTTCACGGTTGTTTGGTAGAAGAAAGTAAAATAGGTTCTGATTATAGTGTTGATTTAGAAATAAAAACAGATTTAAGAAAATCATCGGAAACAGATGAGTTGGAAGACACCGTTGATTATGTTCATTTAAACCGTATCGTTCGTGAAGAAATGGCTATCCGTTCGAAATTATTAGAGCATGTTACGAAGCGTATTATTGTAAGAATTTTTAAAGAAATTCCTGCTGTTTCCAGAATAATTGTAGCCGTTTCCAAGCTAAATCCGCCTATTGGTGGTGATGTGGAAGCCGTAACGATACAAATGGAAGAATACAGAAGTTAAAATATTATTGATAACGAGCGAATTACAAAATATACCGAATAAATTCTCAATTTAGGATTTGGAATTAAAAATATTTTAGTAAGTTTGCCCACCAATAACACTGGCATCGTGGCCGAGTGGCTAGGCAGCGGTCTGCAAAACCGTCTACAGCGGTTCGAATCCGCTCGATGCCTCAGAATTAAAAAAAGCTGTCTTCTGACAGCTTTTTTTGTTTTTATATCGTTTGGATGTATAAAAGACTTACTTTTTTTCTTCTATTTTTTCTAAGGTATTTTTTACAAACTCTTTTTCTTTAGGAAACCATCCCTGAATCATTAAAACCATCCCGAAGACCATTAATAAAACACTGCTGAATTTTTTAACCCGGATAATGTTCGTTGGCGTTAATTTTTTGCGCAATTGTTTTGCCAGCATGATTTTACCGATATCGGTAATAAAATAAGAACCGATTACAGCACTAAAAAAAGTCAGCATTCTGCCGGCTTCCATGTCCAGTTTTGGACCGAAAGTAATAATGATGGCCAGCCAAAAACCAAGTACGCCAATATTAATAAAGTTTAATAAAAAGCCTTTTAGAAAGAGGCTCAGGTAATCTTTTTTAATCAATTCAACCACTTCCTCATCTTCATCTATGGTTTTACTTTTTCTTCGCAGTTTAAAGAAAGTGATCATACCATAAGTAAACATCAGGATGCCCCCGAAAAGAAATAATGCCGGATCATCTTTGATACTCTGGATTAAGCGGACACTACTAAAATATGCAATAGCAATAAAAACAATGTCTCCCAGAATTACCCCCACATCAAAAGACATAGCGGCACGAAACCCTTTAGTGATACTGGTTTCCAGAAGAACAAAGAATACGGGTCCAATCATGAAACTTAAAAAGAATCCTAACGGAATACCGGTAAGAATATCATCAATCATTGAAAGGGTTTTAAGGTGAATTATAAAAAAAAACCTATTAAGAAATAGGTATCTTACAAAGATAGATGAAAAAATGATTTTTCTCTTTAGTTATGCTATTTTGATGTTATTTAACGCCAAAAAACCCACAATCCTGTAGGATTTGTGGGTTAAAAAGAGTCAACAAGTAATAAATCTAGTTCTTAACCACTTTTTGAGTGAATACTTTCCCTTCGGATTGAACGCTTAAAAAATATATTCCAGAAGAAAGATTCGAGCAATCTGCGATAACGGATTTATCTGTAATGGCAGTTTTAACCGTTTTCGTTTGCCCTAATGCGTTTGAAATGGAAACCATGTCAATAGCAGCGTTATCATTAGTGATTGTTAACAAGTCGGAAACCGGATTCGGAAAAACGGAAAGAGTATTTTTATCAAAAGATTCAGTACTCAAAGCATTGGATATTGTTACATTAAAATCTAATGTTTCCCCATTGGCATATTGCTGGCAAATAGTTACCGGCAATGCAGGATTTGAAAAAAACACATCGTCATCTTCCACTACTCTTACTCTCAATCTTGTTGTACCGTTTTGTGCACTTGCCGGTACTGTAAAAGAAAATGTTTTACTGGTCACATTTATATTCATATTAGGATCGTTTATCCGGTCATAATAACCAATACTTTCTCCTGTATCAAATGCATTGTTTTTGTTGTAATCAATCCAGGCATCAATATAATGCATAGTTGATCCGTTAAAGTTGATAGTAATGTTTGCCTGGGAATTTTTAGGCAGATCCTGTGCGGCAACAGTATTGTAAAATTGATAGTTTGGAGCTGCACTTTGGACATTTTTAGTAATTAATGTTGCGTTTTTCAAAACAACTGATGTTATAAAATAATCGGGTAAAGCAAAAGGCTCATTGGAATAATTAGAAGCACAATAAGGACTTGGACTTGCTGTTTGCGCAAAAGAAAAAGTAAAGGAAGTTAACAGTAATAATAAAGTAATTTTCTTCATTCAATATAGGTTTTTAGTTTTTTACAAATCTATTTTTGAAAAGATTATAATCACCATATTTGCGGTGGACAAAAAAGAGGACATCCCATTTTTAGGGGCCTGGGATAATTATAAAAAGATTTATTTCGCATTTTGATTTAATTCAAAAACAGGAATACTTTTTAAAAACAAAACATTATACGTGAAACATTTAAAAGCCATGGGGCTACTTCTTATGGTAGTATTCATTTCTTGTGAAAAGAAAAATAATAGCACCACACAATTGGAAATAAATAAAAGAACGACCGGTACGGATGAAAACCGGTATTATGATTCTTTGTTTTCATGGTATAAAAAAAAGGATTATGCCCGGCTTGGAAAAGAAATAAAAGAACCCGCTGAGGAGTCTAAAGAAAAAACAGCTGTTCTTAATTTGTACAAAGGATATGTTTACCTGCATCAATCCAGATTTGACTCGGCACAAGTGTTTTTCAATAAAGCGTTACAGGGTTTAAATACAAAGCCATTACAAAGGGAAATGTATTATGGACTAAAGGGCGCCGCGGAATCCGTTTCAAAAATGGGAAAATTTGATGCTGCCATAAACCTTCAGTATAAAGCGCTTGATTTTTTAGAAAAAAGCGCTTTAACCGATAAAAAAAGACTGTATTACAGTACTATTGGTAATTTGGGAATCAATTTTTTTCTAAATCAGGATTATAATAAATCGGAATTATATGGCGACAAGGCTCTTGCTTATTTTGCAAAGGTAAAAGACAGTTTGAATCTTGCTTATTTTGAATCTGCTAAAGCGGTAATGTTATTTCAGGATGATAAATTTGAAGCATCTGTCCAACTGGCAAAACATTCGCTGGAATTAAGGAAAAAATTAAAGGACATATCCGGACAGGCTGAATCCAACAATAATATCGCGATTGCCTATATGGGTCTGAAAAATTGGGATCTGGCTTTGGAATATCTCTATACTTCAGAAAAACTCTTTCTTTCGGGAGGCAATAACAAGGAAGTACCTATTACAATAATGCATAATATCGCACATTGTTTAAAGGAAAAGAATAATATTGATGGCGCCATAGCAAAATATGAGTTGGCTTATAAAATTGCACAATCTAAAAAAATGCAGAATGAATCCAGAATCTCATTGCAACAGTTGTCCAAACTAGAAAGAATTAAAGGGAATTATAAAGAAGCTTTGGTGTACTATATGAAGTATAGCAAAACAAAGGATACGCTGTTTAATATTCAAAAAGAAAAAGCAATTCAGGATGTTTCGACCAAATATGAAACCAAACAAAAAGAAGAAAAGATAAAACTGCTTCAAAAGGACAAACAGCTTGCCCAAAACCAACGCTGGATGTATGTGGTTACGATTTTATTTTTAATTATAACGGGATCGATTGCTGTTGCTTATTTCGTTTTTAGAAGCCGTAAGAATCAAGAACTGTTCCTTGTGGATAAGAAGCTTCACGAATCGGAAATCGAACGGCTTAAAATAGAAATGGAACTAAAAAGAAAAGCGTTGGATAATTTCACAGATAAACTGCTTACAAAATCGGAAATTATTAATGAATTGGAACAGAAACTGAATAGTTTTAATGTAGACCATGACGATGCAATCCATTCCAGAAATATCGGAGAATTAAGCAAAATGAAAATCTTAACAGAGGAAGACTGGTTTTTGTTCAAGGAATACTTTGACAAGGTTTACCCGGGATTTATACCGCATATCCGAAAAAAGCACAATAACTTAACTCCTGGTGAATTGCGGATGCTATTGCTGATCAAACTGAATTTAGATTCTTTTGAAGTAGCGTCCATTCTTGGTATATCGGCAGAGAGCGTTAAAAAAGGACGTTACCGCTTAAAAAAGAAATTAGAACTCATTGATGAAGATCTAAACGCTCATATACAGAGCCTGTCTTTTTAAGCGGTAACGCGGTTTATTATTTTTTGATGATATCAATGTTTCCTCCGGCAAAAGTTTTCTGATTTACTTTTTTAGGATTTCCGTAAACGGTGATATCCCCGCCTGCTCTGGTTTTGGCATCCACCAGATCCGTTGCAAAAACATCTGCTTCACCACCGGCGTTTACCGCAACAGTAGTTTGAGATGTTTCAAAAGTTTTAGCATTTACAATACCTCCGGAATTAATCACGATATCCTGATTTTGTGCCTTACCGCTCAATTTTACAACACCACCTGTTGTAGCACGGACACCGGCTTTTTTAACATCAAGGATCACCTTTATCTGTCCGCCTTTGTTGGCATTTACGGTAAAGTCAACACCTTTCAGGGTTGCTTCACTGGAAACATAAGCACCTTCACTGGCTTCAATACTTTCGATATTTTTGAAATGTATAATAACGGTTATATCTTCACCTTTCAGGAATTTATCCAGCGGCATACGGATTTTCAAATCCCCGTTTTTGTTTACCACTTCCACTTTTTCGGCACCTTCTCCCTTAATCTCAATTTTGCTTTCTGATGAAGGAACCAATTGCGCTGAAATTTTATCGAATACTTTTACGGTTGTAAAATCACCAACATTTTTATTTACCTGGGCAAAACCCAATTGCGCGACAATAAGCAATGCTACCAGCATGAAATTGTTTTTCAGATTTGTTTTTATCATAAGAATTACATTTTAAATTAGACTACTCTCTCTTTTTAATAAAATGAAAATCCAATTGTTTTTTAACCAGATCGGCATTTTTCACTTTAACGATAACTTCGTCTCCTAATTGTAAAATATTATGAGAAATTTCTCCAACTAAAGCATATTGCTTCTCATCGAAAGTGTAATAATCATCCCGAATTTCTCTGATGCGAACCATTCCTTCGCATTTATTCTCAACGATTTCTACATAAATTCCCCATTCTGTCACACCGGAAATAACACCCAAAAACTCTTCGTCTTTGTGATCCTGCATGTATTTTACCTGCATGTATTTGATGCTGTCACGCTCTGCGTTTGCCGCAAGGCCTTCCATGGATGAAGAATGAACACACTTTTCTTCATACACTTCTGCATCTGCCGAAGCTCCGCCATCGAGATAATGCTGTAGCAAACGATGTGCCATAACATCGGGATAACGACGAATTGGTGAGGTAAAATGGGAATAATAATCGAATGCCAAACCATAATGGCCTATGTTTTCAGTAGAATAAACCGCTTTACTCATACTGCGGATAGCAAGTGTATCGACCAGGTTTTGTTCTTTTTTACCCTGAACATCCTCCAGTAAAGTATTCAGTGATTTTGAAATACTGTCCTTGGATTTAAAATTGATGGAATAACCGAATTTTGAAATCACCGTTTGCAGGTTGATTAATTTATCTTCATCCGGTTCATCGTGGATACGGTACACAAATGTTTTCTTTTGTTTTCCGATGAATTCCGCCACTTTTCTGTTGGCAAGCAACATGAACTCCTCAATCAGGTGATTGGCGTCTTTAGCGACCTTAAAATAAACGCCTGTTGGCTCTGCATTTTCATTTAAATGGAATTTCACTTCCACTTTATCAAATGAAATCGCACCGTTATTCAGTCTTTTGCGTCTTAGAATTTTTGCCAGCTCATCCAGTTTTAACGTGGCTTCGACTATAGGGGTATCCACTATATAGTCATTTCCGGTTAAGGAAATTTCGGCAGGAATAACATTTCCTTTGGTTTCAATGATCTGTTGTGCCTCTTCATAGGCAAATCGCTGATCAGAATAGGTTACCGTTCTTCCGAACCACTGGTTTACTAATTCTGCTTTTTCATTCAGTTCAAAAATGGCTGAGAAAGTGTACTTTTCTTCATGCGGACGCAAAGAACAGGCAAAATTGGACAGTACTTCCGGAAGCATTGGCACTACCCTGTCCACTAAATAAACCGATGTGGCTCTTTTATAGGCCTCTTCGTCCAGGATTGTTCCTTCCTGTACATAATGGGAAACGTCGGCTATGTGGATTCCGATTTCGTAATTGCCGTTCGGAAGTTTTTTAAACGATAAGGCATCGTCAAAATCTTTGGCATCTTTCGGGTCAATCGTGAACGTAAGGGTATCGCGCATGTCACGGCGTTTCAGGATTTCACTTTCCTGAATGGAAGTATCCAGTTTTTGTGCATAGACTTCCACTTCTACCGGGAAATCATACGGCAGACCGTATTCGGCCAGAATAGCGTGAATTTCAGTATTGTGCTCACCCGGTTTTCCTAAAACTTTGGTAACCGTTCCAAAAGGACTATCGGCTTTTGCCGGCCAGTCTTCAATGTGCACCAATACCACATCGCCATCCTGTGCCTCTCCTATTTTGTCTTTCGGGATAAAAATATCCGTGTACATTTTCGGATTGGCGGTAGCTACAAATGCAAAGTTTTTCTGAATGTCAATAACACCCACAAAATCCGTTTTCTTTCTTTCTACAATTTCAACAACTTCTCCTTCCGGTCTTCTGCCCTTTCTTCTGTTGTAGATATATACTTTTACCTTGTCGCCGTCAAGCGCATGGTTTAAATTGTTGGTCGGGATAAAAACATCATCTTCTAATTCGGCAGCCACAAAATAGGCTGTTTTACGACTGGTCATATCAATGATTCCTTCGAAATAATCGGCTTTGGAGATCACGCGGTATTTCCCGCGATCTATTTCTTCAATCTTTTCTTTGGAGGCCAGGTATTTTAATTCTTTGATGATTTCGTTGCGACTTTGGGTGTCATTCAATTCTAAAACAGAAGCTATTTGTTTATAGTTGAATGTTTTATTAGGATCTTTGGACAGGATTTTAAAAATTTTACCAGAAAAATCTTTCCCTGTCTTTCCTAACTTTTTGTGTTTCTTACTCATGTTTCATTTCTAATATACTGCTAAAATTACAAATAAGTATTAACAATTATGTACAATGAATTAAGATTTATAGAAATAATAACTTTTGTATCTTTATAAAAAGTCTGAGAAATGAACGAATTTATAACGATTGCCGTTTTTGATTATCCGCACGAGATTACCGTGCTGAAACACTTATTGGACCAAAGCCGGATCCAGTACTTTTTTGAAAATGAGACAATGATGAATATCGTACCGATGTATTCGCAGGCTTTGGGAGGAATCAAACTGAAGGTGCATCCGAATGATCTGGAAACAGTTCGGGAAATCCTGAAAAAATTAAATGATGATACAAATTTAAAAATTGTTTAACAGGATTCTTTTCTAACTTTGCAGGGCATAACAACAAACAACAACACAATGAATATTTCAATTGGAAATGACCATGCCGGTCCGGATTATAAACAAGCTATTGTAAAACACTTAGAAGCAAAAGGACACATCGTTACCAACCACGGTACAGATACTTTTGACAGTGTTGATTATCCCGATTTCGGACATGCGGTAGCAACGGATGTTACAGCAGGAAAAGCTGCTTTTGGTATTGTAATCTGCGGCAGCGGAAACGGAATTGCCATTACAGCAAACAAACACCAGGGTATCAGAGCTGCGTTGTGTTGGACTAAAGAAATTGCGGTTTTGGCACGTCAGCACAATGATGCAAACATTATCAGCATTCCAGCGCGTTTTACGTCGATACCACAGGCCGTAGAAATGGTGGAAGCGTTTTTAACGACGGATTTTGAAGGCGGCAGACATGCCAACCGGGTGAATAAAATCCCGTTTTGTCAATAATAAACAAGAGTAAAAATTATAGAAAAAGCATCCTTTTGGGATGCTTTTTTATTTTTGAATCGTACGGATAAACTCCTGAAAAGTGCCGAACGGTAACTGATTTTTTTTCATTTTTGCAATAAAGCGATCCAGCCTCTCCTCCATTTTGACACCGGTATTTTTGCGCACATAACCCGGAAAACCAAAACGCTCAAAATCATTCAGGTCGGTAAACTCCCAGGGATGGAAATAAATGTTGAGGTATTGGTCTTTCTGATAGGTTTTCTTTGCCATCCAGCTGTACAAATTCAAGGGCAGGTTATGAAATGACAGCCAAAACAGCGGAAAACGTACCAGCGGACTAACAGAAGCCGGTATTTGTAAAACATTGTCCTGCATATAATAGGTTCTGGAAATATGCAGGTTGTTATACCTTCCCGGTAAAAAGGTCGGATTGATGGAACTGTTGTAAGTATATCCGGCTTTTGCCACTTCTTTTTCATCAACGGGCATCATTCTGGGCATTCTGAAACCGGTTACTTTCATACCGGATAAGGCTTCCAGTTTTTCCCGGGATTCCCGTAAATGCGGCACTTTAAAATCGGAATGATAATAAGTATGGGAAGCCAGCTCATGCCCTGCTCTTTTGATTCTTTCGATAATTTCCGGCGCGTGAATGGCAAAAGTTGCCGTACTGAAAAAAGTTGCTCTGACCTCATGTTTCTCCAGTAAATCCAGGATTTTATGAGAGCCTTCTATTGATATTTGCATTTGATCTTCAAAAGAAATGTCCTTTGAATACTCAAAAGGCATATCGAACTCTTCAATATCAAAACTTAATAAAATCATGACTGGTCTTTTAAATTGGTAGAACGGATAATATAATTCGGCCGGTTCTTAGTCTGCATAAACATTTTGCCCACATAAATCCCGATAATTCCCAGCATGATGAGCTGTAAACCGCCAAAGAAAACGATGGTCATAATGGTGGAAGCCCATCCGGATACTTCAATATGGCTGTAAAAAGCATAAATCACGTATGGAATGTATAACAGGGACAGCAGGGACATGCTCAGTCCTAAATAAACAGCGGTATACAGCGGTTTTATACTAAAGGACGTTACGCCGTGTAACGCCAGATGGATCATTTTTTTTACGGAATATTTACTGCTTCCGGCAAAACGTTCGGCCGGCGAATAGTGAATACCGTGCTGCTTAAAGCCCAGCCATTTGATCAGCCCTCTTAAAAAAGGTTCTGTTTCGTGGAAATTGCGGAATACATTGACCACTTTACGGTCCAGCAAACGGAAATCGGCCGTACCGGCTTCCAGTTCAATATCCGATAGGGAATTAACCAGCTTGTAAAAAAGATTGGAAGTACTGCGCTTGGCTTTCGAAAGGCGTTTGTCTTCTTCCCGGATGGTATAAACAATGTCATAGCCTTCCTCCCATTTTACCAGCATATCCGGAATGATTTCCGGCGGATGCTGTGCATCACAGTCCAGAGAAACCACACAGTCCCCATAGGCATTGTCCAAACCGGCTTTAACCGCTAACTGATGCCCGAAATTTTTTGAAAACTCTAAAAAATAAACATTATTGTTTTCTTCAGACAAAGCCATAACCGTATTTATCGTTTCGTCTTTACTCCCGTCATCAATAAAAATAACCTCCCAGTTATAGGGTAACGTATCAAAAACAACCTTGATTTTATCAAAGATGTGCCGGACATTTTCGGCTTCATTATAAGCCGGGATGATTATGGAAACTAATTTTCGCATACGGTAACGGATTTAGGTTTGAAATCTTTCGTTAGCATTTCATAAATAATAGTAAACCAGATTATTACACAGGGAAGTGCTTTCAAGGCATGATTTCTGATGAAAACACGGGCCACTTTCGGGAATAAATCGGTTGGTGAAAATGAAGTCAGCAGGATTGCAAAAACCAGTAATGCAATATCCCATTTGCTATGTTTTGACTTGCTCATAAACCAGATGGCAACACCTGTAAAAGCAATAATATACGTTGGCGATTCGGATCCGCTGCTAAAGATCACCGTAAAAATTAACGTGGATGCCAAAAGCAATAAACGGTATTCCAGAAAGCGGTATTGACTGATGCGAAGGTAAGTAGACCCGAATAACAAAACACCGCCCAGTAAAAACGGGGAATTCGGGATTGTAGGATCACCTAACGTTCTGCGTACCAGCCCCATGATTGAAATATCCTGATACGAATCCAGTGAAATATTGGAAGAATTTTTATAAACCAAAGTGTTGAACCATTCTACATAGGTATCGATTATGAACTTAGGGGAAGACAATACCATGGGCAGTACAAAAAGCAATACCGTCCAGAAAACCAGCCCCAGGATAAACGAGATCTTTTTCTTGGTAAAGAAGAAAAATGCCAGTCCCACAACACCGTAAAGTTTTATAAACGCACAACTGATTATCGGGAAAGTCGCAATCAGGTTTTTATTTTTTAACGTAAAGGAAAAAGCAATTAAGATGGCTCCGGTAAGGAAAATATTAAACTGAAAGCTAAGCAAAGCGGTGATCAGCTCATTCGCACAGATAAGCGTAATTATTGCCTTGATTTTATTGGAAAGCGGCAGGCTGTAAATACCGAATGCAAAAACCAGTACACTGCATACATTCCAGAAAAACATTCCCAGATAGTCCGGTAAAAGGGCAAAAGGGGCAATAAAAATGGCAAATACAGGACCGTAGTGATTGCGATCCCAATATTCGGCAGGATAGTGGTCGTAAAGCGATTTGGATTCGATGAGGTGCCAGAACGTGTATTTGAAAATCGAATAGTTGTTGTAACTACCGTTCGTAAATTGTTTTACCGCAATTAATCCGGCTAAAATGACAAGGATTCCAAAAATATATTTTGGATTCAAAAGAAATGAAAACTTTGAAAAATTAAATTTTGTAGGATTCTGAGTCAAAATAGTTTGAATTTAGTAAGATGTTTGACAAATATATTGATTTTGAACGAATTCTGTCGACACTTTTCTACCGGTCAGAAACCTGATCCAGACTGGAAAAATATGGTAGCAGCAGGTATAAAATGATGACCTGGATAGCAAATACCACTGCAAATTTCCATAAAAAGGAACCTTTTGCAATTTTGTGACGAAACAGCAGTATTCCGGATAAGGCACCCATCGTACCGCCAAAAAAGGCGAGTAGTAAAAGCGTTCTTTCAGCAATTCTGCTTTTGCGATTAACAGCCAGCCATTTGTCTAATCCGAAAGTAAATAACGTTATACCGTTAATTACCAGAAGAAAACATAATAATGGGGACATTGTTATAAAATTTCTGCCAAAGATAGTATTTTAGCCTACTATATATTAGCTTTTCGCGCTAAGGTTAATAAAATTTTAAACACCCATTTTTATTTTAAGGATGAACACGATTGAATACATTCTGAAGCACGTTCAGACCGCTCCAAAAAATATAGAAAATACGCTGCAGCTTCTATCGGAAGATTGTACGATTCCTTTTATTGCCCGTTACCGGAAAGACCGTACCGGGAATCTGGATGAGGTAGTCATTGAACAGATTGCGAAACTGAATCTGGCTTTTGAAGCCATCAGCAAACGAAAAGAAGCGATCATCAAGGCAATTCAGGAACAAAATGCCTTAACGCCGGAACTGGAACAGAAGATCAACAGCAGTTTCGATCTGAACGATCTGGAAGATTTATACCTGCCGTATAAAAAGAAAAGAAAGACAAAGGCCGATGTTGCCCGTGAAAACGGATTGGAGCCTTTGGCAAAAATTATAATGGCACAAAATGCCGACGATCTGGATTTTATCGCTTCAAAATACCTGAATGGCAATGTTGCCAGCGAAGAGGAAGCTTTGCAGGGCGCCAGAGATATCGTGGCAGAATGGATTAATGAAAATATCTACATCCGGAAAAACCTGAGACGATTGTTTCAGCGCAAAGCGGTTGTGGAAACCAAAGTGGTAAAAGCCAAGCGGGAAGAAGAAGGGGCTAAGAAATTCGAGCAGTATTTTGAGTGGTCGGAATCCATTACCAAAGCACCATCACACCGTTTATTAGCCATGCTTCGGGCAGAAAATGAAGGCTATGTAAAAATGAAGGTGGCTGTAGAACCGGAGGAAGCTTTAGATTTTATTGAAGAAAATGTCATTAAGAATCCTAAAAAAGAAACAGCGGGACATCTTAAAAAAGCGATTTCGGATAGTTATAAAAGACTGTTAGAACCGGCCATTTCGAATGAAACCTTACAGGAAGCAAAAGCGAAAGCAGATGCGAGTTCCATCCAGGTTTTTGCCGGAAACCTGGGACAGCTTTTATTGGCACCGCCTTTAGGAGAAAAACGAATTCTGGCAATAGATCCGGGATTTAGAACCGGCTGTAAAGTGGTTTGCCTGGATGAAAAGGGCGATTTGCTGTACAACGAAACGATTTTCCCGCATGCGCCGCAGAACGAATCGGCTATGGCGATGAAAAAGATCCGTTCGATGGTGAACTCTTATAAAATTGATGCGATTTCCATTGGAAACGGAACGGCTTCGAGAGAAACCGAGTTTTTTATTAAAAAAATAGCCTTTGATAAACCACTGCAGGTATTTGTGGTGAGCGAAGCCGGAGCCTCGATTTATTCGGCATCTAAAATTGCCCGTGATGAATTCCCGAATTACGATATTACCGTTAGAGGTGCCGTTTCTATTGGTCGTCGTTTGTCGGATCCGTTAGCAGAACTGGTTAAGATCGACCCGAAATCAATCGGAGTGGGGCAATACCAGCATGATGTAGACCAGTCGTTGCTGAAAAATGAACTGGACACAGTGGTTACCCGTTGTGTAAACTCTGTGGGAATCAATATCAACACGGCGAGTAAATCGTTATTGAGCTATGTGTCGGGAATCGGGGAGAAGATGGCGGAGAATATTGTTGCCTATCGTTCCGAAAACGGAGCTTTTGAAAGCAGAAGCCAGTTAAAGAAAGTACCGCGACTGGGCGAAAAAGCCTTTCAGCAGGCGGCGGCTTTTATCCGCATCAGCAATGCTAAAAATCCGCTGGACAATTCGGCCGTGCATCCGGAAGCCTATAAGATCGTGGAAAAAATGGCGAAGGATCTTAAAATATCGGTTAACGAACTGATTGCAAACAAGGAGAAGATCGGGCAGATCCAGCTGGAAAATTATATTACAGAGGAGATTGGTTTGCTGAGTTTGAAAGATATCGTAAAAGAATTGGAAAAACCGGGACTGGATCCGCGAAAATCGGCTAAAGTTTTCGAATTTGATGCGAATGTAAAATCAATTAAAGATCTAAGAACCGGAATGGTATTGCCGGGAATTGTGAATAACATTACCAATTTTGGCTGTTTTGTAGACATTGGAATTAAAGAAAGCGGACTGGTTCATATTTCACAGCTCAAAGAAGGTTTTGTGAGCGATGTGAATGAAGTGGTCAAGCTGCACCAGCATGTACAGGTAAAAGTGACCGAAGTGGATGAAGACCGTAAAAGAATACAATTGAGTATGATACTATAAACAAAAAGAGGCTGTAAAAAACAAACAGCCTCTTTTTATATTTCAGGATTTCTAAGGAATAAAAATATAGAAATCCAAGTTTAAAAAGTCGTTTACTTTTACAGCCTCTAAAAAAAAGTATTACAAAAAATTACTCTTTAGTTTCTTCTTTCTTAGTATTGGAAGGTTGATCGTCTTTAGCAGCATTTTTAAATTCCTTAATACCGGAACCTAAACCTTTCATCAATTCAGGAATTTTTTTACCACCGAATAGAAGAACAATTACTACTACGATTAATATTATTTCTGTTGCACCAAGCTTTCCCATTGTTAATGTGTTTATTATTTCAAAAAGTTTATTTCATCAAAGAGAGAACAAAGTTAGGTATAAATACGATTTGACGAATAAATATTTAGAGCTTTTTAGTATTGACGGCTAAAATTTAGGATTTCTTTAACCTAATTGCTAAAAACCAATATACATTAAGGATTAAGAAAGCGAATATTAAATTATTATATTTGTGAATTAAACCAATAAAATGTCTGCAAAGAGACTAAAGAGACAGCTTTTAAAAAAGAAGTTATTCAATAAAAACCGGTTGGTTATATTGAACGAAGATACATTTGAAGAGATTTTTTCATTGAAATTAAACCTGATGAATGTTTTCGTCAGCCTGACCATTTCGACTATTTTTTTAATTACCGGGACCACCTTTATTATTGCTTTTACACCGCTTCGGGAATACATTCCGGGATACTCTTCTACCAAACTGAAAAGGGAAGCAACGCAGCTGGCAATGAAATCGGATTCGCTGGAAAGAGCCATCAGGCAAAACAACCTGTATGTAGAATCGATCAAGAAAGTGCTCACCGGCGATCTGGAATATGCAAAACTAAATAAGGATTCCATTAAGGTAGAACAGAAAGACAAAGTGGAAACGGTCGCTTTAAATCCGTCTAAAACCGATTTAAAGCTACGGGAACAGGTGGCTTTGGAAGACAAATACAATGTTTTTGAAAAGGCAAAACCAAGAGTAAATCTGGTATTACTACCGCCGGTAAAAGGACATATTGCCGAAAAATATAATGCAAAGAACAAACACTTTTTTGTGAGTATTGCGTTAACTAAGAATACACCGATAAAGTCGATTGCCAACGGAACCGTTGTTTTTGCCGACTGGACACCTACAAACGGGCAGGTAATTATTATCCGTCATAATGACGGGATTATTTCCGTTTACAAACGAGCGGCATCTTTGACAAAGTCGGAAGGAGATGTTGTAAAATCGGGCGAAGTGGTTGCGCTGGCCGGAATGACCGGAATTCATCCGGATGTGCAGCTTTATTTTGAGCTCTGGAAGGATGGCTACCCGATTGACCCGACGCAGTTTATTGATTTTGAATAGTATATTATGGAGTGGATTCGTGCGTTATTACAGTTGCCGTTACTGGCCGGAGGGATATTTATTATAACCGGTATGGTTTTGTATTTGTTTCCGCCCCGGAAGATTAACGGTTTATACGGTTACCGGACTGCTGCTTCCATGCAGTCGACAGAGCGTTGGAATTTTGCCCAGAAATATTCGGCTAAAGAAATCATCAAAAGCGGTTTCTTTTTAGTGCTGATTTCGATGATCAACCTGGTAATCAACGTAAAAAGTGAAATAGAATTTGTAGTCAGTATTGCCATCGTACTGGTCTTTGTTTTTATACCCATTTATAGAACCGAAAAAGCAATACGTAAAAAGTTTGCGACTAATTATAATTAAGATCCAATGTCGATAAAATCGATTGTTGCTAAAATATTAGCGAAAAACATATACAATAAAACACAGCAGTGGGCGAAAAACCCTGTTGCCACACAGGAAAAAGTTTTTTCTGAGTTAATTCAAAATGCCAGACAGACCCATTTTGGCAAAGACCATAATTTTTCGGCGATTACCACTATTGCAGATTTCCAGAAACAGGTTCCTGTACGGGATTATGAGGAGTTAAAACCGTATATTGACCGTATGGTAAAAGGGGAAGAAGATGTTTTGTGGAAAGGGAAACCGATTTATCTCGCCAAAACTTCCGGAACCACTTCCGGTGCCAAATACATTCCGCTTACGAAAGAATCCATGCCTTTTCACATAGAAGCTGCCCGGAATGCGATCTTGCATTATATTCATGAAACCGGGAATGCCAAGTTTGTGGATGGCAAGATGATTTTTTTACAGGGAAGTCCGATACTGGAAGAAAAAAACGGCATAAAACTGGGACGTCTTTCCGGAATTGTGGCGCATTATGTGCCGAAATACCTGCAACGAAACAGAATGCCGAGCTGGGAAACCAATTGTATTGAAGACTGGGAAACCAAAGTGAATGCCATAGTGGAAGAAACCTATGACGAAAACATGATGGTTATTTCCGGGATTCCTTCCTGGGTTCAAATGTATTTTGAAAAGCTGAAAGAGAAAGGGCAAAAACCGGTTGGCGAAATTTTCAAGAATTTTAATTTGTTTATTTACGGTGGTGTGAACTACGAACCCTATCGTGCCAAGTTTGAAGACCTGATTGGGAGAAGGGTAGACAGTATTGAACTGTTTCCGGCTTCGGAAGGTTTTTTTGCATACCAGGATACGCAAAAAGAGAAAGGAATGCTGCTGTTGCTGAACTCCGGAATTTTCTATGAGTTCATTAAAAGTGAGGATTTTTTCAAGGACAGTCCTAAAAGATATACGATTGGAGAAGTGGAATTGGGCGTGAATTATGTCCTGATTATTTCTACCAATGCCGGACTTTGGTCTTATAATATCGGCGATACGGTTCAGTTTACCAGTTTAGCGCCCTACCGTGTTATTGTTTCCGGAAGAATTAAACATTATATTTCGGCTTTTGGAGAACATGTTATCGGAAAAGAAGTGGAAGCGGCTTTACAGGAGGCAATGGCAGCTACCGCTATTCGTATAAATGAGTTTACGGTTGCGCCGCAAATCACGCCAAAAGAAGGATTACCGTATCATGAATGGTTTATTGAATTTGAACAGGAACCGGAAAAACTGTCGGAATTTGAATTAAAGATCGATCAGGCGATGCGAAAGCAGAATGTGTATTATGACGATTTAATTTCCGGTAATGTATTGCGGACAGTGGTGGTAACACCGGTTGTTAAAAACGCGTTTCACGATTATATGAAATCGGAAGGAAAATTGGGCGGACAGAATAAATTGCCAAGATTGTCGAATGACCGGAAGATTGCCGATAAGCTAACGAAAAAATAATATAAATCGATTTGTTTAAGTGCTATTTTTAATTGCGGCAAACCGTATCGTTTCCCGGGAATTTGCTTTAAAGGAAACGTTGACAAACTAAAAAATAAAAATCCTACATTTGTAGGTTAGTAAATAGAAAGAAATATGAAAGAGATTAAAAACATTTCGCGTTCACGCGCACAGGAATCATCGGCAGCAATTGAACGTTTGTATATTACCATGCGTCATTTGTTCAATAGAGGATTCTATAAACCAATGGGGGTTTCAGGAGAAACATTACGGGAAGCATTATTGTCTTTGCGTCCTGAAATATATGGTTCCATAGCAGAAGAAAAAGTAGAGTTAAACGGATTACTGTATGTAATTGAACGGTTACCGATAGGAATAGAAGAATGCCGTTATATCAATCTGACCTCAGATGAAGGATATTCCAAATCGCATTTCCAGGCAATAGTTCCTCCGAAAAGAAAGAGGAACTGTTACCGTATTGACGATGAGCAGATGAATATCGAAATCACGAGAGGACGTTCGGATATCTATGATATTTTAACGCATCTTACCTTTATCTTTATCGAGTCGCATAAAATCAAGGACAGGGTTTTGATTGATGAGGACGGAAGATTGACCCGTGACTGGGAAAAGCTGGAACAGGTGATCCTGCAGAACAAAAAACTGACACTGGTGGAAAGAGAAAAAGCAATTTCCCACGTGTCCAATATTTTGGGAAGAACATTTGCTGAGGTTCTGGATATCTATGATGATTTTGCCACACAACAGGCACCGGAACGTTTTCTGCACATTATTTACTGGTTAGGAAAACTGGCCATAGAAGAAGTGGTTGACAATAACAAAAGAACAATTACGTTCAGCCCGATTTTAAGAGAGCGTTTAGGACATCATATACACGGTGAGATCTGGGCAAACAACATCAAGAAAGTTCTGCAAAAGAACAAATTGATTGACAGACCTATTCACGTTATCAGTGCGAATATGCACAGTGTGATGAATTCCCTTTTTGCGACTCATGTATTAAAAGCAAAATTCAAGGACCAATCGGACTTTGTTATTTATGAAGAGCTGAGTAAATCCGGAAATAGCGATGTTCGCTCGAAAGTAGAAGAATTTGCTACAAAACACGGAATGATTTCATTACCGGATACATCCGGAACCAATATTGACGTTCAGATTTTTGATACGGCAAAAATTGACTGGAATAAATCGGCATTTCCAAAAGCAACGGTAGAAGGAGAGCATCCGGTTATCATTGTAATGGATTATGCTTTCGGTGAGCAGGCTTATGAGACTATTGATGAGCTTTTAAAACCGTATAAAAACGATGAAGGAAAATTATTCCTGAATGTTGCATCGGTTTCGATTATGGGTAAAGCCGGAATTTTAGAAGGCGGAAAAGGAGACATTATGATTCCTTCGGCGCACATCAATGAGGGAACAGGAGATAATTATCCATTCGATAATGAACTGTCTGCCGAAATGTTTGTAGGCAATGATATACCTGTTTTTGCAGGACCAATGATAACGGTTTTAGGAACGTCTTTACAGAATAAGGATTTACTGAAATTTTTCCATGAATCCACCTGGGGAGTAATCGGACTGGAAATGGAAGGGGCTTATTATCAAAAAGCAATTCAGTCGGCTTCCAAAATCAGAAAGAGCATTCCGTCTAACGTAAAAGTCCGTTATGCTTATTATGCATCGGATAACCCGTTAGAAACAGGAAGTACATTGGCTTCCGGAGGATTGGGAACAACAGGAGTTAAACCAACCTATTTAATTACAATTAAGATTTTAGAACAAATTTTCAATATCAAATAACCATTTACATGAGTAATAATCAACAAATTAATTCTGATAATCAAGAGGTAAATTTGACACAAGTCTCTAAAAAAATAGGAGAAATGGTTCAATTATTTTTTGATAAAATTTTTGATGCTATTTTATTTTTTAAAAGAAATATAATAATAATAGTGATTTTATTCATATTAGGAGTTGGATTAGGTTTTTATAAAGATAAAACGACAAAAGTTTATAATCATGAAATCATCGTTATCCCTAATTTCAATAGTGTTGATTATTTATATTCAAAAGTTAAACTTATAGATTCTAAGATAAGAGAACAAGATCAATCGTTTTTAGATAAAATAGGATTGAAAGATTCTGATAAAATGATTAAAATTGATGTTGAGCCTATTATTGATGTATATAAGCTTATCAACAAGAATGAAGAAAATTTAGAAATGATTAAATTGTTATCTGAAGATGGTAGTACGGCAAAAATATTAGAAGATAATATAACCAGTAAAAATTATAAATATCATTTAATAACATTCAGTACCGTTGAAGCAACTGACGTGAATAAAACGGTTCAGCCTATATTAGATTATCTGAACAAGAATGATTATTATAAAAAAATTCAGAAAGAGCGATTAGGCGGTATAGCTCTAAAAGTTAAGACGAATGAAGAGACAATAGGTCAGATTAACAGTATTTTAAATCAATTTTCCGGATTTATAGGAGCAAATCAAAAAAGTGATAAGCTGATTTATTATAACGAAAACATGCAGTTAAATGATATCATTAAGACGAAAGATCAATTGACTCAAGAATTAGGAGGTCTTAAAGAAGAATTTCAAAATAGCGATAAAATAATAAAAGATAACAGTACCATCTTAAATATAAAAAATGTTAAGTCTCTTAACGGTAAATTTAAATTGGTTTTACCAATTCTTTTTATAGGAATTTTCATTGCAATTAACATATTCATGTCATTCTATAAAAAACAAATGACTAAAAGAAATTTAGCATAAATAATGAAGCATATTTTAATTACAGGTGGTGCAGGATTTATTGGTGCTAACTTCGTAACCTATTTTATTGAGAATAATCCGGATATCCATGTAGTTAACCTGGATTTGCTTACCTATGCCGGAGATCTATCCAATCTGAAAGAGGTTGAAAATCACAAACAGTACACCTTTGTTAAAGGAGATATTTGTGATAAAGAATTGATTGAGCAGCTTTTTGAAAAATATAATTTTTCCGGAGTAATCCATTTTGCCGCCGAATCGCATGTGGACAATTCCATTTCCGGTCCGGAAGCATTTATCAAGACCAATGTGTTGGGGACATTCCATCTTTTGGACAGTGCCCGGAAGCATTGGATGGTTGGACCTGGCCAGTATAAAGAAGGTTATGAATCGGCACGATTTCACCATATTTCAACAGATGAGGTATATGGCACTTTAGGAGCTACAGGCCTGTTTACAGAACAAACGCCTTATGCACCAAATAGCCCCTATTCTGCGTCTAAAGCTTCTTCCGACATGATTGTAAGAAGTTATTTCCATACATATGGTATGAATGTGGTGACTACAAACTGTTCGAACAATTACGGTCCGAAACAGCATAATGAAAAATTAATACCAACAATTATACGCAAAGCTATTTCCGGTGAAAACATTCCGATTTACGGAGATGGTAAAAATGTTAGAGACTGGTTATATGTAACCGATCATTGCAAAGGGATTGCGCTTGTTTTTAAAAACGGGAAAGCAGGAGAGACCTATAATATAGGCGGAAGAAATGAACGGGACAATTTATATATTGCCCATACGATTTGTGATATTTTAAACGAAGTATCTCCAAAAACGGAAGGCAATTACCAGGACCAGATTGTTTTTGTTAAGGACAGACCGGGACACGATTTGCGATATGCTATTGATGCCGGTAAAATTGAAACCGGATTGGGATGGAAAGCAGATGAAAATTTTGAAACCGGAATTCGTAAAACGATTTCGTGGTATCTGGATAAAATGAAGAAGCAATAATAAAGATTCATTTTCGAATTACAGCAATTATACATGAAAGGAATAATTTTAGCCGGAGGTTCCGGAACCCGATTGCACCCACTAACATTAGCCGTTAGCAAACAGCTGATGCCTATTTATGATAAACCGATGATTTATTATCCGTTATCGACATTAATGTGGGCAGGAATTCGTGAAATATTAATTATTTCAACCCCGCATGATTTACCTTTATTCCGACAATTGCTGGGAGACGGAAGCCGTTTGGGCTGCCGTTTTGAATATGCTGAACAGGAACATCCGAACGGATTGGCTGAGGCATTTATTATTGGAAAAGATTTTATTAAAGAGGATAAAGTAGCGTTAATCCTGGGCGATAATATTTTCTACGGTACCGGATTGGCCGAATTACTGCAGGCGAATAACAACCCGGACGGCGGAATTATTTATGCCTATCATGTGCATGATCCGGAACGTTATGGCGTTGTGGATTTTGACAAAGACGGAAGGGTACTTTCCATTGAAGAAAAACCGATCTATCCGAAATCGAATTATGCGGTTCCGGGGATTTACTTCTATGATAACAATGTTGTTTCTATTGCACAGCGCATCAAACCAAGCCATAGAGGAGAACTTGAAATTACGGATGTCAATAAAGCATATCTGGAACAGGGAAAACTGCAGGTAAGTATTTTGGACAGAGGTACCGCCTGGCTGGATACCGGTACGTTCCAATCGTTAATGCAGGCCGGGCAGTTTGTCCAGGTTATTGAAGAACGTCAGGGACTGAAAATAGGGGCAATTGAAGAAGCGGCCTATAAAATGGGATTCATCAATGCCGAACAATTAAACGAACTGGCACAACCGTTATTAAAAAGCGGATACGGAACACACTTATTAGGATTATTACAATAAACAGCATGAATTTTATTCCTACAAAACTATCAGGATGTTTTATTCTTGAGCCTAAAGTTATTCATGACTCAAGAGGCTATTTCATGGAGAGTTTTAACGAAAAAACATTTCAGGACGGTGTTGGACAATCCGTAAAATTTGTTCAGGACAATCAGTCTTTTTCCTCTAAAGGAGTGCTGCGGGGATTGCATTATCAGTCGGGCGATCACGCTCAGGCAAAACTGGTCCGCGTGTTGCAGGGTGAAGTACTGGATGTGGCGGTCGACATTCGTCCGGAGTCGGAAACATACGGACAGTATGTCGCCGAAGTACTGTCTGCCGAAAATCAGCGACAGTTGTTTATTCCGCGCGGTTTTGCTCACGGATTTTTGGTGTTGAGTGAAACAGCGACCTTTTTCTATAAATGTGATAATTTTTACAATAAAGAATCAGAAGGTGGCATAATCTACAATGATGCCCAACTGAATATCAATTGGCAATTAAAACAGGAAGAGTTGCTGATCTCCGAGAAAGACACACAGTTGCCGGAACTCAATAATGCTAAGAAAGTATGGTAGTTTTAGTTACCGGAGCAGCAGGGCAGCTGGGTCAGTCCATCCAGGCTATTGCGAAGAACTACCCCGAAATAACATTTTTCTTTGCAACATCGGCAGAGATCGATATTACGAATAAAGAAAATATTACCGACTTTTTTTTAAAAGTAAAACCGGATTATTGCATTAATGCTGCAGCATATACTGCTGTGGATAAGGCAGAAAGCGAACCGGAAAAAGCCTATTCCATAAATGTTACCGGCGCACAGTATCTGGCGGAAGTGTGTAAAGATTTTGATACGGTTTTACTGCATATTTCAACGGATTTTGTCTTTGACGGAAATAAAAGTATTCCTTATACAGAAGAAGACCAGCCCAATCCTACAGGCGTTTATGGACAAACCAAATTAGAAGGTGAGCAGGTAATACAACAAATCGCAGAAAAATATTACATTATCAGAACCTCATGGGTATATTCGGAATTTGGGAATAACTTTATGAAAACCATGTTGCGTTTGGCTTCAGAAAGAGATACGTTGAATGTAGTAAACGACCAGATTGGTACACCAACGTATGCGGTGGATCTGGCAAAAGCGTTATTACAAATCATCACAAGTGCTAAAGAAAATTACGGGATTTATAATTTTAGCAATGAAGGGGTTTGCAGCTGGTTTGATTTTGCAAAAAAGATATTTGAGGTTAATCATGTCACGATTGAACTAAATCCGATCCCGACATCGGCTTATCCGACACCTGCAAAAAGGCCAAAGTATAGTGTTCTGGATAAAAGCAAAATAAAAAGTATTTTTGGGGTTTCTATAAGTAAGTGGGATGAAAAATTAGGAGAAAATGTTTGCTAAACTTCAAATTATAAAGAATAATAATAAAAGTATAGTTAGAAACTTCTTTCATATAGGGATAATAAAGTTTGTCAACATTCTATCAAAATACTTATTGATAGGATATCTTATAAGAGTATTAGGGGAAGAAAACTATGGTACCATAACATGGGTTGACTCTTTTATCCAGTATTTTTTAATTCTGATAAACTTCGGATTCGATTTATATATTTCTAAGAATATAGTTGAGAATAAAGATGATAAGGCTAAAATAGATGAAATTATTTCGTCAATTTATACCATTAAAGCCCTATTGTTTTTACTTAGTTTTATTTTATTAGTGCCCTTTATTTTTATTTCGGGTACCCAAGCATATTTCTTTCTTTTTATCGTAATGATGCTGATGGGAGGTGGTGAAGTCCTTTTTCCGATTTGGTATTTTCAAGGGATAGAAAAAATGAAACCAATAACAATCGTTACGGTTATCGCCAGAGTATTTTTAGTTATCGGAACTTTTGTTTTAGTTGTAAACAATGATCATGGATTTCGATATGTAGTTCTGTTAGTAATTTCAAACCTGATTTGGGGCGGAATGGGCTTTTATTTTTTAAAGAAAGAATCGAACTTTAAATTTCTTAAAATACCATTAAAAACATTGTTGTTTTATTTAAAGGAAGGTTACCTGTTTTTTTTAGGAAAATTCTCAACACTTTTTTTGAATTTCGGGACAATTTTTTTAATCGGTTATTTCTGTTCGAAAAGTTTGGTTTCTGGTTTTGACCTTGCGTCTAAAATAGTATTTGCTTTTGTTTTTGTTTATGAGGTTATTCAGCAAGCTGTTTTTCCTTCCATTGTTAGAAATAAACGTATAACGTTTATGCGGAAATTAGTATTACTAACGTTTATGATGGGTATTACCTTTGCCTTGATAACCTATTGTTTTTCCGAAAAAATAATGGGTGTTCTGGGAGGTAATGAAATGACAAAATATTCTTACCTTTTAAAACAAATGGTAATATTAATCCCAGCCATTGGAATTTCAAATATCGTAGGAAGCTGCGCTTTAGTAGCATTTGGATCGCTTAAGCAATACAATTTTTCATTAATAATCTCATGCTTGGCGTATATGAGTATTGTTCTGTTCTTATACCTGTTTGATCAAATGTATTTTGAAAATTTAATTTTTTTGAGAATTGGTGTGGATATCCTTATGGCGTGTTTGATTTTATTCTTTTCAATTAAGAATAAAATCCTTTTCTCACATAAATTACCGGGTCAAAACTAATATGGAGTAACCGCCAAATACTCTGACACACAAATCGGGACAAATTTTAAAAAAAATCCTTCTAGGGATATTTAATAAACGGGTTTTAAATTTTCTATTGCTGAGTTCTACTGCTCCTGCGGTATATATGTAGTCAATAATTTCAAGATTACAATCTTTCAATGTAGAAATAGCAGTGTCTTTCATAAAGTAATGAATATGCCCTACACTTTTTCGCCCATTAATTATTTCATTTCTCAATACAGATGAGACTGAGATGTCTAAAGGGATGTGGAATATTTTATAGGTGGCTTTTTTAGAACAATTTTTTATGAAACCGAAATAATCTTCAACATGTTCAAAAACATCCATCATTAATAATAAATCAAAAGAAACATCTTTTTCTAAGAAATTTTCTTGAAAAAACTGTAAACGTTCTTTTGTTTTTGTCTTCGAAAGCTGATGAGCATCTGGAGAAATATCATATCCGTAAAAATTTATTTCCTTATTCAGTTTTGAGTGCAACTGATTAAGAATTTCACCGGCACCACAACCTACTTCAACAACAGTTGATAAATCCAATTCATTTCGTGATAATAGCTTCTCAATTTGCTTTGCTTTCCATGGAGAATCTTCTTCATGCCAGGTAGGGTTATTGTTTAAATATTCGGATTGTTGTTGATTATATATTTTTTCAAGATGATTGACTTCCATTATAGCGGTATTATTGTTTAGCGTAAAACTACAATTATTTTTTTAATGAGCTTATTGTTTCTTTCATAACAACTATTGTTAATAGATTTTCTTATAAAATACCAATTAGTTGTATAATGATTCTATATTTGTAAAAAAAACAAAAATGAGAACAGTATTTTTTAGTATGTTGTGTTGTATTTTTTTGTTTTCATGTCAAAGTAGTGACAAAAAACAAGAAGTAAACCAAGACATTTCTAAACAAGCAGAAATGTCAGAAAAATATCAGATGAAAGTTTTTCAAATTTCAAATGATGAATTTAATATTATCTGTTTAAACAAATTTACAGGTGATGTTTTCGTTAGAAATAATAATGGGTCATGGTACAATGCACAAGATGCTACTCAGGGACTTAAAGAGTATAAATATCCGGTTTATTCATTTGAAATAATAAAAGGAGCTGATGCTAAATTTCAAATTGTTCTCTTGAATTCTAAAAACGGAAATGTATACGTTAGATCATATTCTAGTGCTTGGTATGAAGCTTCTGGAATAAGAGCTTTAGAAGAATAATTAATTTTCCTGTGGGGAATTTTCCTCACAGGATTTTTTTAAATAATGATTTTATATCTTTCTTTAATAATAGTATTACTCGCTTTAATATACAATAAACGCAAGTTTTTTGTTTTATCACCTGTTGATATATTTGTACTATACTATTTAGCGGTAATTTTCTTCACTACAATTTACCACTTTTATTATCCGAGATCTGAAAAGATAAATTTTTTCAATCTGGATATGAAAAATCATAAAAACTTTGTCGACCAGCTCATAGTCTTTTTAAGAGTTATTTCGTTATTCCTAGCAGGTGTTTTTATTTATAAAATAGCAAACCCAGGGTATAATGCCATTAATAAAATAAGAATAGAAATAGTCAATATAAAAGATAGAAAAATCAATTATAAACTCATTTCAAATATCACGATTAGCCTATTAATAGTGTGTGTAATTCTGGTTTATCTGGATTATGGTAATGAGTTGTTTGTTCGGAAAAAATATATTCCAAAGGATAGTTCCGTTCTTAAGATGATTTATTCAAATCTGTTAATCTTTATCTCTGTTCTGTCGGGAGCTTTAATGAAAAAGGTAAAGATCATATCTTGGATATCCATACTTACAGTAATTTTTATAGGAATATGTTTAGGAAGTAGGATTGCCTCTATTTGTTTAATCATCTTTGGGATTACCTATTCATTATTTTTATCGAAAAGAAGCGAAAGGATTTTATTTTACTCCTTATTTATCCCTTTTATTACTTTATTTTTCGGATATAATATTTCTCTGCGTTCGCAATCTTTCGGACATGGTTTGATTCCTTATATGAATATGACAATAAGCAAACCACATGTGATTTTTGAATACACTGTCCGAAATGTTTATTACACATTTATCTTCGGATTTTATGTAACATCAGAAACAATCAAATTGTATAAAGATGCCTCTTTAGAGAATCTGATGACCTGCATGAGTCCATTACCCGGCAGAATGGTAAACTGGTACCAGATTTCTAAACATTTAAGAATCAATATTTATGCACCGTTTTCGGCAATTGGAGAACTTTCAAAATTCCCGGTTTTCAGCTTTTTTTATTACATTTTCTTAGGATTTTATTTTTCTTTAGTAGACCGGTTCATAAAAAAAGAGATTATGAACAAAAGGTACATTTTTTCAATATTACAAGTTTTAATGTTGCTTTTGTTTATTATGTTCAGTTATGAGTATAATTTAAGATCAACACATAGATTTATATGGTATTCAATTTTTATTTTGATACTTTCAAGATATCTTTACAAGTTAAAAAAAATGAAATTCGTTTTTAAAGAAATCAAAGAATGATAAAAACCTTTATTAATAAAAATTGGAATTATTTTATAAGTGGTTCAGCAATTTTGTTTGGCCTTTTTGTTTTAATACCATTCAAATTCAAACCGTATTTAGCAGTTCTTGTTTTTATACTTTCAGGATTATCCTTTTTTTATAATAATAATAATAATAATAAGTTCCATTTCAAAAGAGGATTACTTATTTCGATACTTTTCGTAATAGCGTTTCTTTCATTATTATATACGAACAATTTAAACGAAGGATGGAAAATTATTGGGAGAATGATTCCTTTACTCCTTCCAATGGCGGTTTGTTTATTAACGGACTATGACAGGGAAAGATTTTTTAATTTTTTTAAGAAGTCATTTGTGGTAGCATGCTCCATATATACTGTTTTAATCTTTATCTATTTGAATCAGTTAGGGTGTTTCTCCGGGGATAGTTCCTTAAACTATGCATACTCCTATATAATGTATGAGTTTTGGGGAATTAACGATCATCCGATATATATATCTTCATACTTTGCAATTGCATTATTCTTTTTACTCTATTCTAATGTCACCTCTAAAACAATATCGTACATATTATTTTTGGTAATATTTGCTGGGTTATTAATCTTATCGAGAAAAGGATCAATCATAGCGTTCTTAGTCTGTACAACTATTTTCTTCCTTTCTCAAAAAATGAAAGGATACTGGCTGAAAGGGATACTCATAATTATGTTTGTTTTCATAGGAATGATATTTATTCCGGAAATTAAAAATCGATTTTTTGAATTATTATCTGTTGACAGAATTGTTGAAAATACGGAAACATCAACAGGGATAAGGTATATTATATGGAAGTCCAGTATACAGTTGGTTGAAAATGCTGCTTTTTTTGGATATGGAATAGGCGATGTCCAGGATGTACTAAATGAAAGCTATATCGCTCAAGGCTATAAGAAATTAGCTGTTGATACATATAATGCCCATAATCAATATATACAGATTGCATTGACAGCAGGATTAACAGGATTGTTAATCTTTTTAGCATCAAACATAATTTTATACCGTCAATTTATTAAATCAAAAAACAGTCAAGGATTATTGGTATTGACATTTTTTTTGATGGTATTCTTGACTGAGAGTTATTTGGAACGTCAAAATGGGATTATTATGTATTCCTTTATAATGAGTATGTATATCTTTAAAGAGGATGAGAAATGAAAAAAAAGATATTAATAATAGGGCCTTTCCCTTTTCCTGTTTCTGGTGTAAGTTTAGCAAATGAAGTAATTGCAAAAGGATTACGTGAGAAAGATTGGGAAGTGATGAAAATCAATACCGAATTTGCCGCTAATATCTCTAATAGTCATGGAAGTATTAGTTTAGGGAAAATTAAATTTTTGAAAAGCTATCTGAGTGTTTATAAAATACTGCTTACAAAGATTGTTTATATCACTATAGGACAGTCTTTTTTTGGCGTTATGAAATACCTTCCGTTTATTATTGTTTCTAAGATACTCAATAAGAAGCTTGTTGTCCATTTGCATGGAAACTATTTATTAGACGAGTATAATAGGCTGAAAGGAATTAAAAAAAGTCTTTTCCATAAGGTAATTTCATGGTTTGATTATGGAATCGTTTTATCGGAATCGCTGCGTAAAAACTTTGAACCATTCCTTAAAACAGAGAATATTTTTGAATTGAATAATTTTTTCGAAAATTCCTTAGTGATACCTGAAAAAGAATTAATAAACAAAAAAGACTACTCAACATTGAAGGTGGTTTTTTTGAGTAACTTGATTGAAGAAAAAGGGATAAATATCTTAATCGAAGCTATTGAGATAAATAAAAAGAAAGGAATAAATATAGATCTAAAAGTTGCCGGAAATTTAGTGACCGAAAATGATCTTTCGGAGTTATTTATAAAAAACGAGATTGATTATAAAGGGGGGCTTTATGGTGAAGAAAAGAAGAATTTTTTAAGGGATAGTAACGTTTTCTGTTTGCCAACGTTCTATAAAATGGAAGGACAGCCAATCAGTATTTTAGAAGCAATGGCATTAGGAAATCTAATTTTAACAACTAATCACGCAGGAATTGCTGATATTTGTAAAAGTGAAAATGCTGTTTTTTGTAAAAAAAATGACGCTTTGGATTTAGCAAATAAATTAGAAGAGTTGTATTTTAATCCAAATATCATAGCGAAAAAAGGAATCTATAATATTGAATATTCAAAAAAGCATTTTACTGAAGAGCAGTTTATAATTAACGCAAATACATTGTTGGAAAAATGTATATATTAAAAGAATTTTATTTACCAAAAGGTTTTAGAGGGCGTAGCGCGATAGTTGTTCAACTATGGTGGCTTATTCATTTCTTTTTGTTTCGCCCCTCTCCTCAATTTATGTATGGCTGGAGACGTTTTTTATTAAGAATGTTTGGAGCTAAAATTGGGAAAAAGGTAATTATTCGTCCTTCGGTACAAGTAACGTACCCTTGGAAGGTAACAATAGGGGATTATTCCTGGATTGGGGATGACGTTGTTTTATACAGCTTAGGAGAGATATTTATAGGTACAAATACTATAATTTCTCAAAAATGCTATATCTGTACGGGATCCCATGATTATGACAAAATTGATTTTCCAATATATGCTAAAACCATTATAATTAATGATTCATGTTGGTTGGCTACAGATGTATTTGTGGCTCCTGGGGTAGAAATTGTAGATGAAGTTATTGTAGGAGCAAGATCATCAGTATATAAAAGTATTTCAGAGAAAGGAATATATAAAGGAAATCCGGCTGTAAAGCATAAAGCAGTTTAAATAATGGATTACCTATAAAATAAAAAGCGCCATTTTTAAATGGCGCTTTTTATTTTGTTAGATTTTCGGACTATTTTCCAGAACCATCTGATTGATCCAGGTAAACGTTTTGACCATACCATCACGTAATGGTTCTGAAACTTCCCAGCCGATTTTTTCTTTATACAATCGGTTGTCGGAATTTCGGCCACGAACACCGGTAGGGCATTTGAAACCGTATTTATCAATAAATTCCTGTCCGTCAATATTTTTAATCGTAATATCTTTTCCGGAAATGTCAATTGCCATTTGTGCCAGCTGATTAATCGTAACCATCTCTTCCGAACCGATATTTACAGGTCCTAAAAAGTCGGATTCCATTAATCTTAAAACGGCTTCCACACATTCGTCAACATATAAGAAAGATCTTGTTTGCTGACCATCGCCCCAAACTTCAATCTGAGATCCGGCTTCCGATTCGGCAACTTTTCTGCACATGGCAGCTGGCGCTTTTTCTTTACCGTCTTTCCAGGTTCCCTGAGGACCGAATATATTGTGAAAACGTGCGACACGCACATCCAGTTTGTAATTTCTGTTGAATGCTAAAAATAATCTTTCGGAGAATAGTTTTTCCCAACCGTATTCCGAATCCGGATTGGCCGGATAAGCCGAAGATTCTTCACAGTTTGGATTGGAAGGATCCAGCTGGTTGTATTCCGGATACATACAGGCAGAAGAAGAATAGAAAACCTTTTTCACTTTTTTTACGACAGACTCTTTTGCCACATTTAAATTAATCATGGCAGAATTGTGCATCACATTGGCATCATTTTCTCCGGTAAAAATATAACCGGCACCACCCATATCGGCAGCTAGCTGGTATACTTCATCAACACCTTCGTCAATTACCTGTGCTACCAGAACAGGATCGGTTAAATCTCCTTTTATAAATTCGTTACAAATCTCTTCATGTGAAAAGTATTCGTGGTTTTTGATGTCACAGATACGAACAAAATTACCCTCATTTTTTAATCTTTTGGCTAAATGACCACCGATGAAACCACCACCACCTAAAACTATTATTTTTTTCATAATTATAAAGTATCAATTTTTTCAATGAAAGAATTCAAAATCATATTTTTTGAAAAATTTTCTATCATGTAAGTTCGTGCTTTTTTACCTATTTCCGTTTGTAAATTTTTATCTTCTTTTAAGGTCAGAATAGCATTCAGTATTAATTCCGGATCCTCATTGGTATAATACCCCCAGCCCTGTGATGAATTAATATGTCGGGCAACTTCCGAGCTCAGATCCCCGGTAATAACCGAAGGACGTGCGCTGCTCATCATTCCCAGTATCTTAGACGGCATCACCGAATCGATAACATCCGATTTTTGAAACAGTACGTGTAAATCGGCACTGCACAACAAATCGGATAAATCCTCATAAGGAATCGGCTCATAATATTTAATAAAACCAAGAAGCCCTTCCTGTTCCAGGCGGGCTAACAATTCTGTTTTATAAGCCCCTTCACCCACTAGGATGAATTCAATATCCGGATGTGCAATTAACTTTTTCGCTAAAGTAATATAAACTTCCCAGTTTTGTTTCTGACCGATATTTCCGGAATATAAAATCGTGAACTTATCTTTAGAAATATAGCTGTGATGGTTATAATTCTCCGGATTGATAAAATCAACATCCACCCAATCCGGGAAAAAAACAGGATTTGTTCTGGGTGCTTTCTGTTTAATCCGGTCTACCATTTTAAAACTGATCGAACTGATAATATCGGACTTTGTAAACAGGTAAGCTTCAATTTTGTATAAAATTGTTTTGAATACCCTGGTTACCACATTCTGTTTTAGTAATCCGGACTCATAGGCCGCATCAAATTCAAAATCTTTAATGGAGGTCCACAATTTTGCTTTTAATCGCCATTTTAAAAACAATCCCAGTACAACATTGGTTGTAAAAGGAATATTACAAAAAACCAAATCGGCTTTTCGCACCTTTTTCAGGTTAAATAAATTTCCGAAATTAAAAGATAATATGTGTAAGGTACGATAAAAAAAGTTTCTGTTCTCCGGAACAAAAAATTTGTATCGGTAAATGGTAACCCCATTAATAACCTCGGTATAATACCGGGGTTTGTCCTGGTAGTTCTCAGGAATTTTCCACATGGGATAATAAGGGAATCCTGTAATTACAGATACATTATAACCTTTAGTAACTAAAAATTCCGCTAATTGGGATGTATATAAACCTATTGCTGTATCTTCAGGGGCATAGTTTACGGTAATAAAGGTAATGTCTTTAATCATAAATTTTGATAATTTCCGTCCGGTTAATTTTTTCAATTAACGGGATAATCCAAATCGTCAGCATAATAATGTCATTGTGATTCCTTTATTTAATATTTAAGAATCGTCACTATGCTGAAGATTAACAAATCGCTAAAATAGTCTTCCTTTGTTCAAAAGCAAAGAATATTTGAAATACCGAACAACACCAGGTTGTAAAACTGATTGAAAAATCAATATGATTAACTGTTTTGTGTGTCCGTAATATTAATAAAATAGAATCATTCTACAGTATTAAGTACTGCAAATATAAATTTTAGAACGAAACAAACAGGGTTTTCTTGATAAGAAATAAAAATTGAGCAGGCAATTAGTGTTAATTCTTAAAGTTTGTTAATTTTTAATGGAATCAAAACACGGGATTTTTATATCTTGCAACCGTAAAAAGGCAACAATGAAAAGAATTTTAATTACAGGGGCTGCAGGATTTTTAGGGTCTCATTTGTGTGATAGATTTATAAAAGAAGGATATTATGTTATTGGAATGGATAATTTAATTACCGGAGACTTAAAAAATATAGAACATTTATTTAAAGACCAGAACTTTGAGTTTTATCATCACGATATCACAAAGTTTGTGCATGTTCCGGGTCAGCTGGATTATATACTTCATTTTGCTTCACCGGCAAGTCCTATTGACTATTTAAAAATTCCGATTCAAACCCTTAAAGTAGGTTCTTTGGGAACCCACAATCTTTTAGGATTGGCCCGTGTTAAGAAAGCCAGGATTTTAATTGCATCCACCTCAGAAGTATATGGAGATCCTTTGGTGCACCCGCAAACGGAAGAATACTATGGAAATGTAAATACCATTGGTCCGCGAGGCGTTTATGATGAAGCAAAACGTTTCCAGGAATCCATAACGATGGCTTACCACACTTTTCACGGTGTAGAAACCAGAATCGTACGAATCTTTAATACCTACGGACCGAGAATGCGATTAAACGACGGACGTGTAATCCCGGCTTTTATCGGACAGGCATTGCGAGGTGAAGATCTTACTATTTTCGGCGATGGTTCGCAAACCCGTTCTTTCTGTTATGTAGACGATCAGGTAGAGGGGATTTTCAGACTATTGCATTCGGATTATGCTTTACCGGTTAATATCGGAAACCCGGATGAGATCACGATCAAAGACTTTGCCGAAGAAATTATCAAACTAACCGGTACCGAACAAAAGGTGGTTTACCATCCGCTACCTGTAAATGACCCTTTACAGCGTCAGCCGGACATTACAAAGGCAAGAGAAATATTGGGCTGGGAGCCAAAAGTTTCCAGAGAAGAAGGAATGAAGATAACCTATGATTATTTCAGGTCTTTGTCAACAGAAGAGTTATTAAAAGAAGAGCATAAAGATTTCTCAAAATATATATTTTAGTGCGTAGAAATACAGGCCGATATTCCGGATATATTAGACCGTTTTCCTATTTGTTAGACTTGATTATTATCAATGTATTAACGGTATTCCTGTTGCCGCAAACAATAGGATGTTTTTATAATATCTTTATCAGTATCGCCTGGATCATCGTCTCTTTTAATATTGGTTTTTATGAAGTTTACCGCTACACCAAAGCAATAGAGATTTTAGGAAAAATTTTAAAGCAATACCTGTTGTTTTTGGTGCTTAGTTTTGCCTATATCGGATATTTTTCAAAATATACGGAACCATCGGCGACCATTAAATACACCACTATTTCCATCGCATTAATAGCCTTGTTCAAGCTGGCCGTTTTTTACTTCCTGAAACGATTCCGGGTTGTTTTCGGAGGAAACTTCAGAAGAGTTGTTATTGTCGGCCATAGTAAAAATGTAGTCCAGTTAAAAGACTTTTTCAACGACAATCCCGACTACGGCTATAAACTGGAAAAGGTGTTCAATGTAAACAACAAGGAAGAAAACATTGAAGCGTGTCTTCAATTTGTATTGGATAAAAATGTAGATGAGATTTATTGCTCCTTGTCCGATTTAACAAATAAAGAAGTTAATCAATTCGTTGATTTCACCGACAATAATCTTAAGATTTTGAAATTTTTGCCTGATAGTAAAGAAATTCTATCCAGAAATTTAGTTTTTGATTATTACGGCTATATTCCAATTATTTCCATGCGTAATATTCCCTTAGATAAATCTCTTAATAAAATTATAAAAAGAATATTTGATATTTTCTTTGCGTCATTCATCATCTTAGGATTGTTATCATGGCTCACGCCATTACTGGCAATTTTTATTAAAATGGAATCCAAGGGACCGATCTTTTTTAAACAAAAAAGAAACGGATTGAATTACAAGGAATTCAACTGCTATAAATTCCGTTCGATGCGTCCTAATGAAATAGCCGATCTGGAACAGGTATCCAAAAACGATCCGCGGATCACCCGTATAGGACGGTTTATCCGTAAAACAAGTATTGACGAATTACCGCAATTCTTCAACGTATTGCTGGGTGATATGTCGGTGGTGGGACCAAGACCACACATGGTGAGCCATACTGAAATGTATGCCAGAAGTGTTGACAAATTTATGGTAAGACACTTTATCAAGCCGGGAATTACCGGATTAGCACAAACGAACGGGTACCGGGGTGAAGTAGAAAACAACTACGACATCATCAACAGGGTAAAATACGATATCTTTTACCTTGAAAACTGGTCGTTGCTGCTGGATCTTAAAATCATATTCCTTACCGTTTACAACGCTGTTAAAGGCGACGAAAAAGCCTATTAATGCCGGCTTTGGTCTCCATAATAACCCCTGCATTTAATTCCGCACGCTACATTAGCGAAACCATACTTTCGGTTCAGAATCAGACCTGTGAAAATTGGGAAATGATCATTGTTGATGACCATTCTTCGGATGAAACAACCCGGATTGTCACATCCTTTGCAGCACAGGACAACCGTATTAAATTATGCTCCCTTACGGAAAATTCAGGTGCCGGGAAAGCCAGAAACCATGCGGTGGAAAAAGCAACCGGAAAATATATTGCTTTTCTGGATGCCGACGATGTATGGAAACCCGGAAAACTGGAAAAACAGCTCGCCTTCATGGAAAGCAACAAACTGCCGTTTACCTTTTCTTTTTACGATTGCATTGATGAGCATGGTGCCTCTTTAAACAGGAGAATCAAAGCCCCGGTAAAACTATCTTACCGGCAACTGTTCTTCTGCAACTTTATCGGGAACCTTACCGGAATTTACGATACGGACTATTTCGGAAAAATTCCGATCCCATCCTTTCGGAAACGACAGGACTGGATGTTATGGCTAACGGTTTTAGCAAAAATAAAAACAGCTTATCCGGTTCCGGAAAGTCTTGCCTGCTACAGGATCCGGAAAGATTCTATCTCTGCTTCAAAATGGAAACTGCTCAAACATAATTTCTATGTATATCGCGATTTTCATAAACTAAATGCAATCAAAGCGCTGGCATGTATGGCAGGATTCCTGTTTGTACAGTTGCTGATCAAACCGCGATATACCGAAAAACTACAGTAACGACTGGAACTGCTTTAGCTTTCCTCTGCTGGTTCTCTCTAATGAAGCCTTTTGATTAAAAATAAACAACAGACCGGGTTCTAAATAAAGCGCGATTGCCTGTTCAATTTTTTGAATTTGTGAAGCGGTTAATACATGATCGCTCACATAGTCAATTTCAAAGGTATCCGTTTTGAGCTGCCGGATAATAAACTCTTTTACATTTCCGTCATCTTCAATAACGCTTTTGGTAACGTAATAAAAGGTAAGTCCCGGCGACTTTTTACCACTGGGTAAAACCGCAATATCGTTGGTTCTGCCAACCAGTGTTTTTAAAAGCATTTTTTTAGGAGTGCTCTTTTCATCCAGTATGCCAATGTCGCCAATATCATAACGGATAAAGGGATGCGCTTTATTGTAAAGAGAAGTAATCACAATGCGGCCTTCCTGTCCGTTAGGAACCGGGCGGTTATCAGCGTCCAGTATTTCAACATATAAAGTTTCTGTATTAACCTGCCATTCTCCTTCCGGATTCTGAAAAGCAATTAAATCCAGCTCCGAAGCACCGTATTCATTTACAATGGGAATGCCGAATTGTTTTTCCAGTAAAACCTTATCCTCTTCAAAAAGCATCTCCGAAGTAACCATACAGACTTTTAAAGTAGGGCAGATAGTTTTTAGAATAATATTCTTCGACTTTAAGAATTTGGCAAACAATACGATCGAACTGGTATAACCGTCGATATAATCGAATTTTTTAGTCTTGAAGTGAAACAGTATTTTTTTGAGAAAAGCATCCGATAAATCAAATATCGGAAAGCGAAAGCGACAGCTCAGGTAATCTTTGATCCGCTCTTTCCGGTAACCGATAGCATCCAATGGAATCCCGTAAAAACGGGCCTGGTAGGAATGATTAAAATCAATGCCAAACCAGCCAAACCGGTAAAAATAGGAAGACCAGGTAATGGCGTGCGAAAATTTATCCTTGGCAAAAATAAACGGATCACCGCTGGAACCGGAAGTTTTGTTCACAAACGTGTTTTTTAAGGTATATCCTTCCGCAAGGCGCTGCTGTAAAGGTTGCTGTAACTCTTTTTTTGTCAGTACCGGCAAATCTTCCCAGTTTTCAAACACCTTTTTCCCGTAAAGCTGTTGGTAAAATGGATTGTGCTTAAGGTGAAAATCAACAATTTCCTTCTGTTTCGAAAAAATGAAACCGGCATACTCGTGTTCCGGAACGGCAAGCGTCCTGTCAAATTCCAAATTGGCTTCTTTCATAGGGAAGCCGCTGAATTTCAAAGATAAATCGAATAGTTTAAGCACAATGACCAATAATTTTAACAAAGTTAAAAAAACAAACAACGCTACTTAAAGGGAAAGAAACTTTTTACAGCGAAAATTATATTTTCCATTCAAAACGGAGTATTTTTGACCTTTCAAATAACAACACAACAAAATGACAATTTTATTATTAGGTTCAGGAGGAAGAGAACATGCTTTAGCCTGGAAAATGCTGCAAAGTAAAGACTGTTCCAAACTATTTGTTGCACCCGGAAATGCCGGAACAGCATCAATAGCGGTCAATGTAAACATCAATCCGAACGATTTTGAAGCGGTTAAGCAACTTGTTTTAGCGGAAAACATCGAAATGGTAGTGGTAGGTCCGGAAGATCCGTTGGTAAAAGGGATTTACGATTATTTCCAGAATGATGAAGCCTTACAGAGCATTCCGGTAATCGGACCGTCAAAAATCGGGGCACAGCTGGAAGGAAGTAAAGAATTTGCCAAGGAATTTTTGGTAAAACACAATATCCCGACAGCGGCATACGACAGTTTTACAAAAGAAACCGTAGAACAGGGCTGTGCTTTTTTAACAACATTAAAACCGCCGTATGTTTTAAAAGCAGATGGTTTGGCAGCCGGAAAAGGAGTTCTGATTATCCAGGATCTGGCAGAAGCTCAGGAAGAACTGCGCAACATGCTGGTTAATGAAAAATTTGGAAGTGCCAGTGCAAAAGTTGTTATCGAAGAATTTCTGGACGGTATCGAACTGAGCTGTTTTGTTTTAACAGACGGTAAAAACTATAAAGTACTGCCAACAGCAAAGGACTACAAACGAATCGGAGAAGGCGATACCGGATTGAATACCGGAGGAATGGGAGCGGTTTCGCCAGTACCTTTTGCAGACGCTGTTTTAATGGAAAAAATTGAAAGCCGGATTGTAAAACCAACGATTGACGGATTGCAGAAAGACGGTATTCCGTACAAAGGATTTGTTTTCATCGGTCTGATCAATGTAGCAAACGAACCGTATGTAATTGAATATAACGTGCGTATGGGTGATCCGGAAACAGAAGTGGTTATGCCAAGACTGCAATCGGATCTGGTACAGCTATTCAAAGCGGTAGCAACACAAACACTGGATCAGGTGGATTTGGAAATAGATTCCCGAAGTGCTACAACCATCATGGTCGTTTCAGGCGGTTATCCGGAAGACTATGAAAAAGGAAAAGTAATTTCCGGTTTGGAAAATGTGGAAGGTTCTATCGTTTTCCATGCAGGAACAGCTTTAAAAGATAACCAGGTTGTCACGAACGGCGGAAGAGTAATTGCCGTAACATCCTATGGAGACAGCTTCCAGGAAGCCATAAAAAAATCTTACCAAAATATAGCAAAACTAAATTTTGATAAGATGTATTTTAGAAAAGATATCGGTTTCGACCTGTAAATTATTTCAAGAACGAATGGGCTGTAGTATCCTGAGCATCCTCACCCTTATCTTTGTGACTTTTTAATTCTTTAACCCAGTAATAAGTAGCACCACAACAGATGATGATGAAAATCCAGTTTAAAAGATTTGCAGCCCACCAGTTTGTTAATTCCAATTGTCTCATCCAATCCATCGGAGCGAATAATATGTCTACGAATAAGTACTGTATTCCTTCAAAAAATGCTTTCATTTTTGTTTAAGTATTATATTTACAGTCACAAAAATATAAAATATCTACATGATAGCAAGTCTTTTTAATAAATCTAGACCGTTAAATTATGCTTTAATTAGTTTATTGCTAGTTTTATTTTACTTTTTATACCAAACTAAGGACCTGAGCTGGATGGAACACTATACAACAGTGGTTCAAAAAATAGGTTCATTCTTACTGCTATTGGGGTCGTTATTTTTAGTAAGATTCATCAGTAAAAGAAACGGATTGACAAAAGATAACAGTTATACACCCTTTCTGTTCCTGCTTTTTCTGATCCTGTTTCCGTCGGTTTTGATAAACACCAATATCATAATTGCGAACTTTTTTATACTATTGTCGCTTCGACGCTTAATTTCGTTGCAGTCGTTAATAACCCCGAAAGAAAAAATCTTTGATGCGTCGTTATGGATATTTGTGGCGACACTATTCCATTTCTGGAGTATACTTTTTTTGATTTTAGTATTTGTGTCCATTATTTTCCACGTTTCGAGAGATTATCGCAACTGGATCATTCCGTTTATTGCCCTGTTTACAGTGCTGATAATTTTTGTTTTTGCGGTAATAGTATGGGACAAGAACCTGTTGCTTTTAGTAATGGAGAAAGCCTATATCAGTTTTGATTTTACCTATTTTGAAAACGTATACCAGAACATTGCCCTGGCACTTTTTTCATCGATAGCGGTACTGTTTTTTGCCACGCAGTTGCTGGCACTTTCCAACCGTCCGCTGAATATGCAGTCGTCGTACAAGAAAATTCTTTTTTCCTTTTTATTAGGAGTCGGGATTTATGTATTGTCGTCAAGTAAAAACAACAGTTTTCTGGCTTTTACCTTTTTCCCGTTAGCGGTTATGGGAACCAATTTTATAGAAAATATCGATAACAAATGGACAAGAGAAGGCGTATTGTATTCCCTTGTAGCCATTAGTTTCTTTATCTTTTTTGCCCAGGTATTATAATTTGCTGCCGTAAGCCAGGTCGCCGGCATCACCTAATCCCGGAACAATATAATTTTTTTCGTTCAGACCTTCGTCCAGAGCCGCTACCCAAAGGTGGCAGTTATCCGGCAGGTTATTTTCCAGATAGGCAATTCCTTCCGGAGTAGCAATAACTACGGCAATGTGAATTTCTTTAGGTGTTTCGGCAGTCATTAATTTATTAAAAACAGCAACCAGCGACTGTCCGGTGGCTAACATCGGATCAATCAGGATCAGGTTTTTATTTTCAAAAGAAGGAGCGGCCTGATACTCTACTAAAATATCAAAATAATCGTCGTTATTCGGGTGATGGCGCATTGCCGACACAAAGCCGTTTTCGGCATCATCAAAGAAATTCATAAACCCGGTATGCAATGCCAGACCGGCTCTCAGAATGGAACACAAAACAACATTGTCTTCTAAAGCGGTCGTTTTTTTGATGCCCAGCGGTGTTTGGATATTAACCTCTTTATAGGTTAGGATCTTGCTTAGCTCATAGGCCATGACTTCACCAATACGTTCTATATTTTTACGAAAACGCATGCTGTCTTTCTGGACATTTACATCGCGGATTTGAGATAAAAAATGATTGAGAATACTGTTGTTTTCGGAAATATAATGAATGCGCATTTAGTGTAAAATTTGTATTAGTAGGATAAAAGTATAAAAACTATATTTGTAAATAAAATTTAAACTATGTTTTCACAATTTGCCTTTTCTATTTTTGAGGAAAGTATCACCGATTATCATAAGTTTGATAATGTCGATCAACCCATAAATAACCCTTATCCAAAAGATAAAATTGAACATTTATTATATCTGAAAAACTGGATTGATACGGTTCAATGGCATTTTGAAGACATTATCCGTGACCCGAAGATTAATCCGGAAGCAGCCTTGATTTTAAAAAGAAGAATCGATGCGTCCAACCAGGAAAGAACGGATATGGTAGAATATATCGACAGCTATTTTCTTCAGAAGTTTGCAACAGTAAATGTAAAACCAACGGCAAAAATCAACTCCGAAAGTCCGGCTTGGGCACTGGATCGTTTGTCGATACTGGCATTGAAAATTTATCACATGAATGAAGAAGCAAATCGTAAAGAAGCCAGCGAAGAACATAGAGCAAAATGCCAGGAAAAACTAAACGTTTTATTGGAACAGAAAAAAGATCTGACCACTGCTATTGATGATTTGTTAACCGACATTGAAAACGGTGATAAGTACATGAAGGTGTACAAACAAATGAAGATGTATAATGACGATGAGTTGAACCCGGTTTTGTACCAGAATAAAAAGTAGCCTTAAGGCACATGTCTAAAATTAAACACATTTTAGTAATAAGACTTTCAGCAATGGGCGATGTTGCCATGATCGCACCGGTGCTGCGGGCTTTTGTTTCCCAATATCCCAATGTGAAAGTCACGGTGGTATCGAGGCCGTTTTTCAAGCCCTTTTTTGAGGATATTCCCGGCGTTGCGTTTTTTAATGTTGATCTGCAGGGAAGACACGAAGGACCTACCGGTCTGTTGCGGTTGTTCTATGACCTGACAAAACTAAAAGCCGATGCTGTAGCCGATCTGCACAATGCAATCCGCTCGAAAGTTATCCGTAAGTTATTTGCCTTAACGGGAAAAAGAGTAACGTTTATGGACAAGGGAAGAAAAGAGAAAGAGGAACTGACAAGAGCCGAAAACAAAATTTTCAAACCCCTGCTGTCTACTTTCGAACGACATGCTTTGGCGTTTAATAAACTCGGTTTCCCGATTGATCTGCAACACCCTGTTTTTCCGGCAAAAAAAGAACTCAGCGCCATGAGCCTTGAGGTTGTGGGAACAAAAAATGGGAAATGGATTGGAATTGCCCCTTTTGCACAATATGAAACAAAAATGTACCCGCTGGATTTAATACAGCAGGTAATTGATAAACTGGCGCAAAACAAAGACTATACGATCTTTCTTTTTGGCGGCGGACAGGATGAAGTGGATAGCCTGAACAAATTAAGCAAAGGACAGGAAAATATAATCGTGGTTGCCGGAAAACTGAAATTACCACAGGAAATGGAAGTAATCAGTAATCTCGATGTTATGGTCAGTATGGATTCCGGAAACGGTCATATTGCTGCAATGTTAGGAATAAAGGTGATTACCCTTTGGGGAGCAACCCATCCTTATGCCGGATTCCTGCCGTTTAACCAGCCGATGGAAAACTCACTGATTCCGGACAGAACCCGTTATCCGTTGCTGCCAACGTCTGTTTACGGAAATAAAACGGTAGAAGGATATGAAGACGTGATGCACACCATTTCGCCGGAAAGCGTGATCGCTAAAATTGAATCGGTATTATAACGAATAAGCATAAAAAAACGCCCTTAGAACTAAGGGCGTTTTTTTATGCTTTATATTATACATCGTCGTAATCGATATAGATTTCACTGGATGTTGGATGTGCCTGACAGGTTAAAATTAATCCTGAGGCAATTTCTTTGTCGGTTAAGATGGAATTTTTTCGCATTTCGGCGCTGCCACTTGTTATTTTTGCCAGACAGCTGCTGCAAATACCGCCCTGACAGGAATATGGGGCATCAACACCTTGTTTTAAAGCTGCTTCAAGAATGGTTTGCTTTTGAGCCATTTCGAAAGTAACCTCTTCATCGTCAACCAAAACCGTGATTTTAGTATGCCCGCCTAAAGTATTTTCAATTTTAGTTTCTGTAGAGGATGTTGTGAAAAGCTCAAACTTAATATCTTTTTCAGGAACATTCTGCTCTTTTAAAACACCGCTTACGGTCGCAATCATTTCTTCCGGACCACACAAATAATATTTGGCGAATGTTAGCGAAGCATGTTTGTTCTTGATTACAAAATTAACGGTAGAACGCTCAATTCTTCCAAAAATGGAATCTTCGGCTTTAGCCTGGCTGAATACATAGTGTACAAAGAAACGACCTACGTATTGCAGTTGTAAATCATGCAGTTTTTTATAAAAAATAGTATCCTCTGGCGATTTGTTTCCGTAAACCAGAACAAAAGTACTGTTTGGTTCTCCTTCTAAAACAGCCTGTATGATAGACATAACCGGTGTGATACCGCTTCCGGCAGCAAATGCAGCATAATTGCGCTGATTGTCCGGTTTGGGTTCAAAAGTAAATTTTCCTTCCGGAACGCCAACTTCAATACGATCACCTTCTTTTAATTTTTCATTTGCTATTCTCGAAAAGTAACCGTCCGAAACCGCTTTAATCGCTACACGCAATTCACCGCTGGAGGGAGAGGAACAGATGGAATAGGCTCTGCGGATCTCTTTTCCGTCCTGGGAATATTTTATATTAATGTATTGACCGGCGATAAATTGGTATTCAGATTTTAAATTTTCCGGAACATCAAAAGAAACAGAAACAGCCTGTGCGGTTTCTCTTCTGACTTCTTTTATTAATAAAGAATGAAATGTTGACATGTTTACAATTGTTTATGCTGCAAATGTACTAAACCTATAGCCTTTGATAAATCCCTTTTGCAAAAAAATAATACTCAGGACTCTTATGCATAAGAAAATTATGTATATTGGAGTCGGAAAAAATCAGGAAATGAAGAATTCACAATTATATAAAGGCAGCCTGAATACAATTATCATGCGCTTGCTGGAAGAAAACGGCAGGATGTATGGTTATGAAATTACGCAAAAAGTAAAGGAAATCACCAAAGGCGACCTGAATGTTACCGAAGGAGCGCTGTATCCGGCGCTGCACAAACTGGAAGCAGAAGGTTTTCTGGATGTGGAAATGGAAAAAGTAGACAACAGGCTCCGGAAATATTATAGGCTGACCGCAAGCGGAGAACAGGAAACCGTTAACCGCCTGGCAGAATTAGAAACATTTATTAAGAACATGCAGGTGCTGGTAAAGCCCAAATTTCAAATATAATCGAATAGTATAAAAGATGAATACAGGCAAAACGGCAGACCGAAGGGTAAATGAAACAGAAATAGAAAAACTATATGCTTTTACCGGTCAGCATTATGTGGCATATTATGACGTACAAACGGAGCTGGTAGACCATTTGGCAAATGCAATTGAAGCACAGTGGGCTATTAATCCGGCAATCTCTTTTGATGAAGCCTTAAAAATCGAATTCCGGAAATTTGGAGTTTTCGGCTTCACAACAATTCTGGAGGAAAGACAGGCAGCATTAACCGGAAAGTACAACCGCCGGATTTTAGCAGAATTCAGACGCTTTTTCAGATTGCCCAAAATTATCCTCGTCATAGCAACCGTTTATGTGGTATTCCAGTTACTGAACCGCAGCGATTATCCTGATTACAGTATTTTGGGACTGTTTGTCATAACCTTTTTTATAGAAGGAATAGCCGCGTTTTTATGGCTGAATAAAAATAAAAAACAGCAGAAAATAACCGGTAAAAAATGGCTGCTGGAAAGTATCATGAAGAATATTTATTTCTCATTTCCGCTGCTCTTTCTGAGCAATGGTTTTAATATTATATACCAGATAATGAATAAGATCGAAATGGGATTCCGGACCATTTTACTATTCTCGATACTGCTGGTATTGCTATACCTTTTCCTATATATCCGTATGAAAATACTGCCTAAAATATTTCAGGAAGAAATGAATGAAATTGTTAAAAAGCATCAGATTATAAAATAATATGTAACAAAAGATATAAAGCCGCATCTAACCTTAAATAAAACAGTATAAATTTCATGTTAAAACATTTTATCACTTTAGAGTGGAAATCATTCCTGCGATCCGCCTCATTCACATCGAATCTGGTGCTCAAGATTTTCATGATTTTAGCAGGGTTATATTTTATCGCATTGTTTTTAATATTAGGGGCTGCCCTGTATTATATCCTTGAGGAAAGCCAGATGAAACCGTTTCCGGTAGTCAATACCTTTATTATTTACTATTTGTTTGGGGATTTAATAATGCGGTTTTTCCTGCAAAAAACGCCGGTAATGAATATTAAACCACTGCTTTTTATAAATATCAGGAAAAACAGCATTGTCAATTATACGTTAGGAAAAACAGCGATTTCATTTTTTAATGTATTGCACCTGTTCTTTCTGGTTCCTTTTTCGGTAGTATTGTTTATCGAAGGTTTTGATCCTTTGGGAGTTAGCTGCTGGTTTTTGGGAATGATCCTGTTGATCCTGGCAAACAACTACTTAAACATACTCATTAATAAAAAGGACCTGCTGCTTTATATCATAATTGGCCTTATCGTTGTAATTGCAGGATCACAATATTATAACCTGTTTGATATCACTCAGTATACCCGAAGCTTTTTTATGGGATTGTACGAGATGAAATGGCTGGTAATCGTTCCGGTAATCCTTTGTGGTATTTTGTATGAAATTACCTTTAGATATTTTAAAAAGAATCTGTATTTGGATGCCGGATTAGAGTTGAAACACGAAATTGCCAGAACAGAAAACCTGACCTGGTTAAACCAATTCGGAACTTTGGGAACCTTTCTTAAAAACGATATCAAACTTCTGAAAAGAAACAAGCGTTCCAAAATGACCATCATCATGAGTGTGGTATTCCTGTTTTACGGGCTGCTGTTTTTCTCAAATGGGATTGAAAGCTATAGTGCACCACACTGGAAAATTTTTGCGGGAATTTTTGTTACCGGTGGCTTCTTGCTAAACTTCGGACAGTTTGTGCCAAGCTGGGACAGTGCTTATTATCCTTTAATGATGAGCCAGAATATCAAATACAGGGATTATCTGAATTCGAAGTGGTGGCTAATGGTGATTGCCACGGTAATTTCAACAGTACTGGCTTCTTTCTACCTGTATTTTGGCTGGGAAGTTTATGCTGCTATTCTTGTGGGAGCTATCTACAATTTAGGGGTAAATGCCCATGTTGTACTTTGGGCCGGTGCTTATGTTAAAACACCGATTGACCTGTCAACAAGTAAAAACGCATTTGGCGACAAACAGGCTTTTAATGTAAAAAGCTTACTGCTGGCACTGCCAAAAATTGCATTGCCGTTATTGTTATATGCCATCGGGCATTATACCTTGGGATCCACTTTTGGATTTATACTGGTTGCTTCGGCCGGTGTTATCGGTTTTGCTTTTAGAAACAAAGTGTTTGCAATTATTGAACGCGTTTATAAAACGGAGAAGTACAAAACCCTTGCAGCCTACAAACAGAAAAATTAAGCTATTAATTAAATAAAGTATAGATAATGATACACGTAACGAATCTATCAAAAACATATAACGGTACTACCGTATTGAACATTGAAAACCTTGAAATTAAAAAAGGAGAGAGCTTTGGATTAGTTGGGAATAACGGTGCTGGGAAAACAACATTCTTCAGCCTGTTGCTGGATTTGATCCAACCGTCAACAGGACACATCATAAACAATTCGGTTCAGGTGAACAACAGTGAAGCCTGGAAACCATTTACGGCAGCTTTTCTCGATGAAAGCTTCCTGATCGGGTACTTAACACCGGAAGAATATTTCTATTTTATCGGGGAATTACGCGGACAAAATAAAGCCGATGTGGATGCGCTTTTGGCAAAGCACGAAGATTTCTTTAACGGAGAAATTCTGAATAATAAAAAATACCTGCGGGATCTGTCTAAAGGAAACCAGAAAAAAGTGGGTATTATCGCCACATTAATCGGAAGCCCGGAAGTTATTATTCTGGACGAACCGTTTGCGAATCTGGATCCGACAACGCAAATCCGTCTGAAAAAAATAATCAAGGAACTGGCGGCTAATCCAAATGTAACGGTTTTAGTATCAAGCCATGACCTGCTGCACACGATTGAGGTGAGCGACCGTATCGTTGCTCTTGAAAAAGGAAGGGTGGTAAAAGACATACACACCACGGCAGAAACCCTTCAGGAACTTGAAGAATTCTTTGCAGTATAACACTTTATCCCCCGGTTATTCGGGGGATTTCTTTTTCTTTTAACCCTTTTTTAAGGTCAAATTTTCCACATATCAAAAAGAAACGTATTTTTACCTCTCTTTATACTAAAAAAAGAAATTGGAAGTTAAAGAACTAAAAACGTTTTTATATTGAAAACCAAGATATTCAGATACGCTTTTGGCGTTGGACTTTTTCTTTTTCTGTGGGCCTGTTCCACAAAGAAAAACTCACTTGTAAGAAGAAATTATCATGCCGTTACTGCCGAATATAATATTTTATATAACGGCGGGGTCGCTTTCGATAAAGGAGTAGAAGAATTAAAAGGAACCTATAAAGATAATTTTTGGGAAGTGCTGCCCGTTGAACGTATGCAGGATATTGAAGCCGGAGTATTACCCGGACAGGCAAAGAATGCAAATTTTGACAGAGCAGAAACGAAGGCTATCAAAGCCATTCAGAAACACTCCATGTATATAGACGGAGGCGAGAAAAACCCTCAGATGGATGAAGCCCACTTACTGCTTGGAAAAGCCCGGTATTATGACAATCGGTTCATTCCGGCTTTGGAAGCATTCAACTATATCCTGTATAAATATTCCAATAGTGATAAAATATATGAAGCGAAAGTTTGGAGAGAAAAAACCAATATTCGTCTGGAAAATGAAGCGTTAGCGATCAAAAACCTGAAAAAACTACTGGAAGACAACAAACTGAAAGGACAGGTTCAGGCAGATGCCAATGCGATATTGGCACAGGCATATATGAATCTGGGTTCCATTGACAGTGCTGTGGTTAACCTGAAAACAGCCCGGAATTTAACAAAACACAACGAAGAAAAAGCAAGATACCATTTTATCTTAGGACAGTTGTATGGCGATTTGAATTATCCTGACAGCGCGTTTGCCTCTTTTCAGTCGGTTATTGACATGCGAAGAAAATCGCCGCGCCGTTATGTTATTCAGGCACATGCCAAACAGGCCGCACAATTTGATTACAAAGCCGGAGACACGCTGGCATTCCTTGAAAAGTTTGGCAAACTGGCAGAAGATCGTGAAAACCGACCGTATCTGGATGTGATCAATCACCAGGTTGCGTTGTTTTACGACAAACAGGATAAAAAAATACAGGCAAAAAAATTCTACAATAAATCCCTGCGTTCCATATCGCAGGACAATTACCTGATTGCTTCCAATTACCGCAATTTGGCAGAAATCTATTTTGACGATGCAAAATACCTTGTAGCCGGACAATACTATGACAGTACAATGTCAAAACTAAACCCAAAAACAAGAGAGTTTATTGCCATTAAGAAAAAAAGAGAAAACCTTAATGACGTTATCAAATATGAAGGAATTGCCAGGGTAAATGACAGTATCTTATATGTAACGGGATTAAATGCTAACGACCAGCGAAACTATTATGAGGCTTATATTGAAAAGCTGAAAATAGAAGATGCCAAAAGAGCGCTGGAAGCAGAGAAGGCAAAAAACATTGCCGAAAACGGCGGTGCTATCGACGGACAGTCGGCAAGTATGGCTAATCCGGATGTTTCCTCGAAAAGTGAGGCAATGCAAATGATGTCCAAACAGCTGCCGCCATCTGATGAAGACACACAAAAAAAGAACGGTATTGTTAAAAGTGCTGCAAATCTCGGATCGGGGACCAATACCTTTTATTTCTATAACCCGTCAACCGTTGCTTACGGAAGAAGTGAATTTAAGAAAAAATGGGGGAACAGAGCTTTAAAAGACAACTGGCGTTGGTCTACCCAGGAAAGTATTGATAAAGAAGACAATAAAGACAATCAGGATGTCGCCGTTGTAGATGAAAATCCGAAAACAAAAATGGAGGATGAACGTTATACTCCGGATTTCTATATCAAACAATTGCCTACAGAGCAAAAAGTACTGGACAGCCTGGCGAAAGAACGCAACTTTGCCTATTTCCAGCTGGGAACGATTTACAAAGAGAAATTTAAAGAATACAAACTGGCGGCTGCCAAATTGGAGAAACTGCTGGTCAATAAACCGGAAGAACGTTTGGTCCTGCCGGCAAAATACAACTTGTTCAAAATATACGAGATCATCGATCCGGCAAAAGCCGAAATTATGAAACAGCAAATTCTGGCCGAATATCCGGATAGCCGCTATGCCCAGATATTATTGAACAATGCGTCTGATGCTGCTATTGCAGGTAGTCCGACAGAAGTGTACAACAACCTGTTCAAACAATATGAAAAAGGACAGCTGCAGGAAGTGTTGAGTCAGCTGGATCCGGTTATCGAGAACTTTAACGGCGACGAAATGGTTCCGAAATTTGAACTTTTAAAAGCAAACACGTTAGGACGACTAAAAGGACTGGAAGAATATAAAAAAGCCCTGAACTTTGTTGCGCTGAACTATCCGAATGCCGAAGAAGGAAAACAGGCGGAAGTGCTGGTTAAAACCGATATCCCAAAACTGGAACAACTGGAACTGGGTAAAGGAACTCCGATGAGCTGGAAACTGGTCTTTGAAATTCCGTATCCGAATGATGCCAAAACAAAAGTGCTGACAGACAAGCTGCAAAAATACATCACAGACCGAAGCAGTGATAAAATCACCTTATCGAACGATGTGTACACAGCCGATAAAAGCTTTGTTATTGTTCACGGGTTCTCCAGTAAAGAAGCCGCACAGTCAACAATAAGTGTGCTGAAAGACTTTAAAGGTTATAAAGTAACAGAAACACCATTTGTTGTTTCCAATGAAGATTATAAAGTAATCCAGATCAAAAAAAATCTGGAAGCCTATAAGGCCACGCTGAAATAAGTAAAAACACAATGCTCCTGCTAATGCGGAGCATTGCGGCTATTATAAAACTATTCCCTAACTTTGTTCTGTAAAGAAATAAGTCATGTTTGATAAACCACAAAAATCCTATACCGATTTACTCGGGAAAACCAATAGAATTGTTGAAGGAACTACAATAAAAGGGGATATTATTTCTCAGGCCGATTTTAGACTTGACGGACATCTGATTGGAAATTTCACGTCAAAAGGCCGGTTGGTTATTGGCCCTGCCGGTAGTGTTACAGGAGATATTTCCTGTAAAACAGCCGATATTGAAGGGAAATTCAACGGAAAAATCGAAGTGACCGACATTCTGAATATTAAATCCAAGGCCTCCATTAAAGGGGAAGCTATAGTGGGGAAACTTGCTGTAGAACCCGGTGCCGATTTCAGTGCGTCCTGTGTGATGCGCAATGTGGTAAAAACAATCGCTAAAGATGAATCAGGATCAGGAGAAAAAATCGCGTAATAAGTGGCTGGCACTAATTAATATCCCGTTCCAGATGGGGATAATAATTTTTGCGTTTGCATATTTAGGCGGCTGGCTTGATGACAAATACCCGAATCCCAATGATTTATATGTAAAAATCCTGACGTTGTTAGGTGTTTTTGTGGCGCTTTATAATGTGATAAGGCAGGTAAATCAATTAAATAAATAAATTAAAATTCATGAGCAGGAAAAAATATGATGTAATACTTCGTTTGTTTCAGATTATGCCCGCAGTGGCGCTTTTACACATTCTGATATTTCAATTCGGTATTCCTTCTCAAACGTATCAGGCATTTCATTATCCGGTGTATACCGTGTACCTGTTCTTCTTTATCCTCTCTTTGGTATTACTTTTCATTTTAATAAAAATAAACGAAACAAAACCCGAACAGTTAGGTTTTGTTTTTCTGGTCCTAATCAGTATTAAGTTTGCGTTAAGTTATATTTTTCTGTTACCGGTGCTTCAGGACAATACCGAGAGTACTTATATGGAGAAAATTAATTTTTTTATGATTTTTATTGCTTTTTTAGCGGTAGAAGTGGTTTTGGCTTCACGATTATTAAATAAGAAATAATAAACGAAGTAAAAATTCATAAATACACTAAAAAAGAGGGGCAATAATCTTGGAATATTAATTAAAAATGTACCTTTGCACCAAATTTAAGGACCGTAAAAATTAAGATATTTAATAAGGTATGGTGATTTCAAAAAAACCTGTCAGATTTATTCTAGCAACTTTTGTAGGGCTGCTTTCTTCTGTTGCTATAGCTAACCCTGTAGTAGACACTACTCAAGTAAAAACTGAAGTGGCGCATGAGGCTCATGTAACTGCTGATGCAGCACACAATGAAGCTTCTCATGGAGACGAGCACGAAGCTCAGGATCCAAAAGACAAAGTAACAGCTTACATTGAACACCACTTGCAGGATTCGCATGATTTTGTTTTCTTTTCAGATGAAAAAGAAGGTAAACATTATGGTTTCTCTTTGCCGGTTATCTTAATTGATAACGGCTTGAAGGTATTCTCTTCTTCAAAATTACACCACGGGGAAACTGTGGCGGAAGTTGATGGTAACTATTATAAATTATACCATGGTAAAATCTATAAAACAGATGCTGCCGGTACAATTACTTATGATGAGCACCACCACCCGGCTAACGTAAAACCGTTAGATTTTTCAATCACTAAAAATGTTGTGTCAATGTTGGTAGTATCGGCGTTATTATTGCTGATGTTTACCGGTTTGGCAAAATCATACAAAAAAGGACCAATCCCTACAGGTTTCGGAAGAGTTTTAGAGCCGCTGATTCTTTTTATCAGAGACGAAATCGCTATTCCTAACATCGGAGAGAAAAAGTACAGAAAATACATGGGTTACCTGTTAACGGTATTCTTCTTTATCTGGTTGTTAAACCTTTTAGGAATGACACCTCTTGGAATTAACGTTACCGGAAATATTGCTGTAACTGTTTGTTTGGCTTTGTTTACCTACTTTATTACACAATTCAGTGCGAATAAAGATTACTGGGGACACATTTTCTGGATGCCGGGTGTTCCGGTTCCAATGAAAATTATCTTAATGCCAATTGAGATTTTAGGAACATTAACAAAACCATTTGCATTATTAATTCGTTTATTTGCAAATATTACTGCAGGTCACGTTGTAATCATGAGTTTGATTGCTATGATCTTCGTAGGAAAGAATATCTATGCCGATATGCCAATCTCTTTAGGTTTGACACTATTTATTTCGGTTATTGAAATTTTAGTAGCATTCTTACAAGCGTTTATCTTTACAATGTTATCATCATTGTTTATCGGTATGGCGGTTCAGGATCATCACCATGATGATCATGGACACGAAGAAGAAAATGTAATTATTTAATTTAGAAGTTTAATTTTTTTAATATATACTTATGGGAAGTCTTAATTTAATCGGAGCTGGTTTAGTAGTAATCGGAGCAGGTTTAGGTTTAGGTAAAATCGGTGGATCTGCTATGGACGCTATTGCTCGTCAGCCAGAAGCTGCTGGAAAAATTCAAACAGCGATGATTATTATCGCTGCTTTATTAGAAGGTTTAGCATTCGCTGCTTTAATCTTAGGAAAATAATAAAGGAAAAAAGTTTAACAATACCTGTAACGGTTGGTTGCAGGTGTTGTTTTATTAGTAAGAAAAAAATTAAATCATAATATATTCATTATAATGGAGAAATTAATTAACGATTTTTCATTCGGTTTATTCTTTTGGCAAGCACTTATCTTATTAGTGTTAATCCTGCTTTTAGTTAAATTTGCCTGGAAGCCAATTATGGATTCTATCACGGCTCGTGAGGAAGGTATTAAAAATGCAATCGCTTCAGCTGAAAATGCGAAGAAAGAAATGCAAAACCTTAAAGCTGATAACGAAAAATTATTAGCAGAAGCAAGAGCAGAAAGAGATACAATGATTAAAGAAGCTCGTGAAATTAAAGAAAAAATGATTGCTGATGCGAAAGCAGAAGCTCAGGTTCAAGGTGATAAAATGATTGAGCAGGCAAAAGCGACAATCAACAGTGAGAAAAATGCAGCGATGGTTGAATTGAAAAACCATGTGTCTACACTTTCATTGGAAATTGCTGAGAAATTATTAAAAGAAGAACTAGCTAACAAGGATACTCAAACCAAATTGGTTGAGAAAATGTTAGATGACGTAAAATTAAATTAATCGTTTATGGCAAGAGCTGCGATTAGATATGCAAAAGCAATTTTAGATATTGCTAATGCAAACGGTCATGCCGCAACAGTAAATGAGGATATGAAAACCATCATTACTGCTGTAAATGAAAGTAAAGAGCTGGAAGATTTTTTAGGGAACCCGGTTGTAAAGGGTGATGTGAAAAATGCAGCACTATCTGAAATATTTGCTTCTGTTCAGTCAGAAACGAAAGGGTTATTCCAATTGCTTTTAGAAAACAAAAGATTTGAAATTCTTGCAGAAATTGCAACGCAATACAACGCTTTGTTTGACGAAATGAACGGAATTGAAAAAGTAAAAGTTACAACAGCTTTTCCTATCACCCCGGAATTAGAAGCTAAAGTTTTAGCGAAGATCAAAGAATTTTCAAACAAATCCGTTACAATTGAAAACATTGTAGACCCGGAAATTATTGGAGGATTTGTTTTAAGAATAGGAGATAAGCAATACAATGCTTCCATAGCAACAAGATTGCGCGAATTAAAAAGAGAATTAAGTAATTAATATTTACCACACTGAAAGGTGTTTAAATTATAAATCAAGATGGCAGAAATTAAGCCTGCTGAAATTTCAGCAATATTAAAGAAACAATTATCTGGTTTTGAATCAGGAGCTACTTTGGAAGAGGTGGGAACAGTTCTTCAAGTGGGTGACGGTATCGCTCGTGTTTATGGTTTATCTAACGCACAATACGGTGAGTTAGTGCAATTTGAAAACGGGTTAGAGGCAATTGTATTAAACCTTGAAGAAGATAATGTAGGTGTGGTATTATTAGGTCCGTCTACTGGAATCAGAGAAGGGTCAACAGTTAAGAGAACACAACGTATCGCTTCATTGAAAGTTGGTGAAGAAATGGTAGGGCGTGTGGTTAACACGCTAGGTTTCCCTATCGATGGAAAAGGACCTATCGGTGGAGATCTTTACGAAATGCCATTAGAAAGAAAAGCTCCTGGAGTTATCTTCCGTCAACCGGTAACAGAACCGTTACAAACAGGTATTAAATCGGTAGATGCCATGATCCCTGTTGGACGTGGACAACGTGAGCTTGTAATCGGTGACCGTCAAACTGGTAAAACAACAGTTTGTATCGATACAATCTTAAACCAAAAAGAATTTTACGATGCAGGTAAACCTGTATTCTGTATATATGTTGCAGTAGGACAAAAAGCTTCTACAGTTGCCGGAATCGCTAAAACATTAGAAGAAAAAGGAGCAATGGCTTATACGGTTATTGTTGCTGCTAATGCTTCCGATCCTGCTCCAATGCAGGTTTATGCTCCTTTCGCAGGTGCAGCAGTAGGGGAGTACTTCCGTGATACAGGTCGTCCGGCTTTAATTGTTTATGATGATTTATCTAAACAAGCGGTGGCTTACCGTGAGGTGTCTTTATTATTACGTCGTCCACCAGGACGTGAGGCGTATCCTGGAGACGTTTTCTACCTTCACTCAAGATTATTAGAGCGTGCTGCAAAAGTTATTGCTGATGATAGCATCGCTAAAAACATGAATGACTTACCGGAATCTTTACGTCCAATCGTTAAAGGTGGTGGTTCGTTAACAGCTTTACCAATTATCGAAACACAAGCGGGTGACGTTTCTGCGTATATCCCTACAAACGTAATTTCGATTACAGATGGTCAGATCTTCCTGGAGTCTGATTTATTCAACTCTGGTGTACGTCCGGCGATTAACGTTGGTATCTCTGTATCACGTGTTGGAGGTAACGCTCAGATCAAATCAATGAAAAAAGTATCGGGTACATTAAAATTAGACCAGGCACAATTCCGTGAATTAGAAGCTTTCGCGAAATTCGGATCTGATTTGGATGCGGTTACTTTAAACGTAATTGAAAAAGGTAGACGTAACGTTGAAATCTTGAAACAAGCAGTAAACGATCCGTATACTGTAGAAGATCAGGTTGCAATTATCTATGCCGGAACGAAAAACTTATTAAGAAACGTTCCTGTTAATAAAGTAAAAGAATTTGAAAAAGATTATTTAGAATTCTTAAAAGCGAAACATAAAGATACTCTTGATGCTTTAAAAGCGGGTAAATTCACAGACGAAATTACAGACGTTTTAGAAAAAGTAGCTAAAGAAGTTTCTGCAAAATATTAATAATTTGATAGTTTGAAAATTTGAAGATGGCTGACATCTTCAAATTTTTCAGATTATTTCATTTTCAAATCGACAAATGGCAAATTTAAAGGAAATACGTAATAGGATTACTTCTGTTTCATCAACGATGCAAATTACATCTGCGATGAAAATGGTGTCTGCAGCTAAGCTGAAAAAAGCACAAGATGCAATTACAGCAATGCGCCCTTATGCCGAAAAATTAACAGAGCTAATACAAAATTTAAGTGCGTCACTAGAAGGAGATGCTGCTGGAAAATTTGCGGATCAACGTGATGTAAATAAAGTATTGATTGTTGCAATTACTTCGAACAGAGGACTTTGTGGAGCTTTCAATGCGAACGTTCTTAAACAGGTTAGAACACTTACGGAAGCCTATGCAGGAAAACAGATTGATGTGATTACTGTTGGTAAAAAAGGAAATGACGTACTTAGAAAAACCAATAATGTTATCGACAACCAAAGTGCTATCTATGATAACCTGGCATTTGAAGGTGTTGCTGCTATTGCAGAAACATTAATGGAAAAATTCGTTGCCGGAGAGTATGACAAGATTGAATTGGTATACAATCAGTTTAAAAATGCTGCTACGCAAATCGTGATGACCGAACAATTTTTACCGTTAGCTTCAATCGAAGGAACTCAGGTGGCAACATCAGATTATATTTTTGAACCTTCTAAAGAAGAAATTGTGTTGACTTTAATTCCAAAGTCGTTAAAAACACAATTATACAAAGCGATCAGAGATTCATTCGCGGCAGAACATGGTGCCCGTATGACAGCAATGCATAAAGCAACGGATAATGCTACCGAATTAAGAAACCAGTTGAAACTTACTTATAACAAAGCACGTCAGGCTGCCATTACAAACGAGATCCTTGAAATCGTTGGTGGTGCTGAAGCTTTAAAAAGCTAAGTAAACTTTTAAAAGTATTTAATAATTGTTTATCGGTTATTAAACAACAATAAAATTCAAAAAAAGCGACAAGAGTAATCTTGTCGCTTTTTTGTTTTTATAAAATTCCGGGAAAGGAAGTGTGCCGTTCCCTTTTGTATCGTGTATAAAAAGGAGCAGGAAAAAAATCATTTAAAAACTTCAAGAAAAGGAATTTTACAGATTTATGGCAATAATAACCTGCCATATTATAATGGTAACAAAAAATGCTATTGAATTTAGCTCACTCCGGATTGGAAATTTGCCGGATAAATTGGTAAAGGAACTAAAGATTGCATTTTTTTGGATATTTTTTATAAAGGAAACAGGCCAATTATTCCTTATATATATAGGAGCAGAAAATCAGCGAAGCAGTTTTTTGATATTTAATGGAACCTGGTATTTAAAAAAACAGCTTATTTGAAAAGATTGAAGACCGGATTTTAGCAGCGAAATAGCGATCAGGTATCGGTTCTGGTAAAAAACGACAATACTTTTCAGGAATAATTTTGCGCTTTATAAATAGGAAATAGTTGGAAGAGCCAGTAAAATCAGTATTTGAGAGCAAAAATGGGAAAACCCCCTAAAAATAATTTGTTATATTAAGGATTAGTAATCAGTTTGTTAAGTAATTGTTTTAGGGGAAGGCAAAAAATAGTTTAGAAATAGTTTGGAGAAGAGTAAAAAGGTGCTACTTTTGCACCCGCAATCAAGGCGAAGTTCATTAGATATTGAGGTTGAATCGGAGTGAAAAAGGGATTAAAAAATTTTTCAAAAAAGATTTGGCTAAATGGAATAAAGGTTTTACCTTTGCAGCCCGCAAAAACGGGAAGTTCATTGAGAGATTGCGTAGGATTTTTGAGTTAAG
>NZ_MKTM01000016.1:0-11357 GCF_001898245.1 Flavobacterium sp. 40-81 | reverse complement strand
ATTTTCATAGTGATACGTTTTGGAACTGCGAATCTTGTAATTTTTATTGAAATAACAATTATGGATTGGCATAAAAATCAGGAGTTGAGTATATTTGCGTATATAAGTACCTCTTTTTGGATAAAAAAGGGTGTAATCGGGAGGGAATTTATAACGATACAGCGAAATGATTCCGGAAAAATAACAGTATCATAAAGCTGTTTTTAAAAAGAAAAAGCCCCGAAACGGAGCTTTTAATATTGTTTGAAGACATTTCGTTTTAAAAAATATAACGGTACTGCCGGTTGAAATTAACTTAAAGATTGGTTAAGGCAATAAATAGCACAATAGCCCATTGGATAGTCAAAAGGATCCAAATGGTATTCCGACTTGGTTTTGTGATGCTTTCCAAAGTTTGAATGGTTTTTACCTTGATTATTTCATAGAAGTTCAAATTTTCCTGATTAAAATCGATATCATCCATATTAACTTTTTTCATCGCAAAAACTAAGATTTTCCGAAGCCATTTATTCTCGCTCTGGTCATTTTTAATTTCGTGGATAATCCGCATTTTAGTCATTGAATAATCACCGGCACTTCGAACGATTTGCGGTTGGTTTTTATGAAATTTTTGCAGCACTTTGTCCAGAAGCGGATGTATTAAACTTTCGGATTTGTCTGTTATCAGCTTATTGGCTACTTTCTTAATTGTATATTTATTTCCAAAGAAAATGAAAAGCCAGGGACTTCCGAAAGTACTGATTAACCACAGGATAGAGCCAACAGGTCTTGCTGCAAAAAGTAAGGCCAGAAACGGAATCGGGCTAACGTGTGCGGAATGTCCGGGATCTATATTTTTGAACAAAAACACAGCTCCAATTATAGCAACAATTACCGTTGAAAATATTCCCAGTAAATTTATCTTGATTAAACTTGCCGCGCCGATGGACGAAAGTTTCACGAAATATTTAAAATTCTCTTTCATAACCTTGTTTTTCCGTGGTTTACATTTTTTTCTGGTTAAAAGTAACGATTTTTTTCAGATAAAAAACAGTGTAACCGGGAAGGTATTTTTAAATGATTTCAGAAGACCGGCAATACCCTAAAACTGTTTTAAAATGAAAAAGCCGGGAAAATTTTCCCGGCTTTTTATTAGTAATGCTCCTCTTTTAGTTTTTCGATGGGATATTTTGTAAAATCTCCAATACGAATTTCCAGTACTTCTGTGCAGAAGCGATAGATGCTCTTTCATCCGGGCTATGCGCTCCTTTGATGGTCGGTCCGAAAGAAATCATATCCATATCCGGGTAATTTGTTCCCAGAATACCACATTCCAATCCGGCATGGCATGCTACCACATGTGGTTTGGAACCGTTTTGTTTTTCGTAAATGGCTGTTAATACATCCAGAATAGGAGAATTCACGTTTGGTGTCCATCCCGGGTAAGAACCTGCAAAATTAACTTCACAGCCAATCAATTCAAAAGCCGAACGCAATGCATTTGCTAAATCGAATTTTGACGTTTCCACAGAAGAACGGGTTAAACACTGGATGGTGATTTTTCCTTCCTTAACAATTACACGAGCGATATTGTTTGACGTTTCCACTAAATTGGCCATATCGGCACTCATACGGTACACACCGTTATGAGCGGTATATAAAGCACGTACCAGACCTTCCTGAACACCTAAGTCCATCACTTTAGCCGGTAGATCCGATTTTACGATTTCGATCGTTAAATTCGGTTCTGTCGTTTTGAATTCCGCTTTGATATCCCCGATCACTTCCTGCATATCAAACACAAAAGCTTCATCATAAATCTGGGAAATAATCACTTTTGCAACACTTTCTCTCGGGATAGCATTACGCAAACTACCACCGTTGATCTCCGCAACCTGTAAACCGAAGTTTTCAAATCCGTCAAATAACAAACGGTTCATGATTTTGTTCGCGTTTCCTAATCCTTTGTCGATATCCATACCGGAATGTCCTCCGTTAAGTCCTTTTACCGTAATGGTATAACCTACAGAATCTGCAGGAGTTTCTTCCTCTTCATACTCACGAACAGCAGTAACATCTACACCACCGGCACATCCGATATCGATTTCATCATCTTCTTCCGTATCCAGGTTTAAAAGGATCTCACCGTCAAGCAAACCACCTTTTAATCCCATAGCACCGGTCATACCCGTTTCTTCATCAATCGTGAATAAGGCTTCAATTGCCGGATGCGGAATATCGTTACTTTCCAGAATGGCCATGATTGTAGCCACACCAAGTCCGTTATCGGCACCAAGAGTAGTTCCTTTTGCGCGAACCCAGTCTCCGTCAACATACATTTCAATTCCCTGTGTATCGAAATCAAAATTTGTGTCGTTATTTTTTTGGTGAACCATATCCAGATGCGATTGCATTACAATGGTCTTTTTGTTTTCCATACCAGCAGTTGCCGGTTTTTTGATGATTACGTTACCAACTTCGTCGTTGATCGTTTCAAGTCCTAGTTTTTTACCGAAATCCATCATAAATGCAATCACACGCTCTTCTTTTTTTGAAGGACGGGGTACAGCATTCAAATCGGCAAACTTATTCCAAAGCTGTTTAGGCTCAAGGTTTCTTACTTCCTGGCTCATTATTTTTCTGTTTGTAGTTTATAGTTTGTTCTTTCGAATTCGAAAGTCCCAAAGTTACAAAGATTTTCAGCCAAGGAAAACGATAATCAACTTATTTTGAAGATTTAATTTGGAGGAGTAAAACAGCGGGAAAGGCTGTTATTTTGCAATTTTTAAAACTGGTAAGGCAATGTGTTCTTCAAAAATCTGAACTGCTTTTTTTTCCGATACTTCACCAAACCAAAGGTTTTCCGGCTGAACGGAAATTACCGGGGCACATTTACAGTTATCCGTGCAATAGGTTTTAACCAAAGCCACTTCATCTTTTAAGCCAGCTTCCTTTACTAAGGAACGAATGGCTTTGCGATTGTGCTTATTCTCTTTGCTGCATTTGCTGCCATCACAGAAAAAAATTGTTTTTTGAGGCGCTTCTAACTTTTTCATTACCAGAACAATTGCTTTGTTATTTTTATCTATTCTAATTAAATGCAAATATACTATAAGAAAATTAACGGCATCTTAAATTAACATTTTTTATATTTATAAAAATTTTGCTGATGAATAAAAAGCTGTTACTCCCCCTGTTTTTAGTGGTACAAATCCTGTTTTTAAAAGTACTTTCTTTTTTTTCTGAATTCGTAGAACGTTTTTACAGCAATGGCTTTTACCCTTTCCTGTCCCGGATATTGCGCATCAGTTTTGGCAAAATTCCTTTTTCTATTGGTGACCTGTTGTATTTTATCGTAATACTGCTGTTGCTAAAATGGCTTTGGAAACAGCGCAAGTCCTGGAAAACCGCCTGGAAAGACAACCTGCTCAGTCTGGTTGGATTTGTATCTGTATTTTATTTTCTGTTCAACCTGCTTTGGGGCGTGAACTACCATCGTGTTCCGCTGTATAAAAAACTGGCCATAGAAAAGGACTATTCGCTGGAAGAGTTGATGGATTTTACCAAACGAGTGATTGTCAAAGTGAATGCCGTTCACGCGCAGATCGAAAAAAATGACAGCCTGAAAGTTTCCGTTCCGTATACTCAAAAACAACTCTTTGAAAAAACACTGAACGGCTATCATCACCTTGGCGAAGCATTTCCATTTTTCGCATACGATCATAAATCCGTTAAAGCGTCATTGATCAGCACACCGCTCACCTATATGGGTTTTAGCGGTTACCTGAATCCGTTTACCAATGAAGCACAGGTGAACGACCTGATCCCGAAAACTAATTTTGCCACAACTACCTGTCATGAAATGGCACATCAGATTGGCTATGCTTCCGAAAGTGAAGCCAATTTTATCGGTTATATGGCTTCCATCTATAATGATGATATTTATTTCAACTACTCCGGTTATACGTATGCGCTTCGCTACTGCCTGCACAATATTGAAATGAAAGAAGAAGGAAAGACCAAAGAACTTCTGCCATTGATTCGTCCCGGTGTTCTGGAAAACTTTAAAGATTCCGATGCTTTCTGGGACAGCCACCAGAACATTATGGAACCGCTTTTTAAAGTCTTCTACGACAACTTCCTGAAACTGAATCAGCAAAAAGACGGCATGGAAAGCTACAGTAAATTTGTGGACCTGCTGGTTAATTATTACGAAAAGAGAGCATTATAACGATAAAGAGCCGTTTTAAAACGGCTCTTTTTTATTTTACATTTCATCCGGAATAAAACTCTGGGAGCTTTTCTTTTTATAAGGCCGGATAATCAAACGTCCTTCCCTGTCGAAACGGATATAATTGTATACCCAGTTCATAAAAACAACCGCTTTGTTCTTAAATCCGATTAAAGAGAACAAATGAACAAACATCCATACAAACCAGGCAAAAACCCCGTTAAAATGCCATTTCGGCAAATCGACAACCGCTTTATTCCTGCCGATGGTCGCCATCGCACCTTTATCGTGGTACAAAAATGGTTTCCGCTTCTGGTTCTGTATCTTTTTGACAAGGTTATCTGCCAAAAGCGCTCCCTGCTGCAAAGCCGGCTGAGCCATCATCGGGTGTCCCATCGGGTATTTTTCGGTTTCCATCATCGCAATATCCCCTATTGCAAAAATATCTTCATATCCGTGAACCTGGTTGAATTCATCCACTTTGATCCTTTCTATCCTGTCCACCAGCGATTCGGCATGTAAACCTTTTATCGCCGCGCCTTTAACACCGGCTGTCCAGATCACTGTAGCCGATTCAAAAATCAAATCGGAACTGGTTGTCACAGTTTTACCGTCATAATTGGTCACCTTTACATTTTTCCAGATACTCACGCCCAGTCCTCTTAAAAAGTCTTCTGCTTTCTGAGAAGCTTTGGCAGACATCGCATCCAGAATCTTGTTCGATCCCTGGATCAGGTTGATTTCCATTTTCCGCACATCCAGATCCGGGTAATCTTTTGGCAAAATGGCTTTCTTCATCTCAGCTAAGGCACCGGCAAGTTCTACTCCGGTTGGTCCGCCGCCAACAATTACAAAGTTCATCAGGCTCAAACGCTCGTTAATATCATTGGTCAGTAACGCCTGTTCGAAATTTTCCAGTATCAGACTGCGGATATTCAGAGACTGCGGAATGGTTTTCATTGCCATGCTGTTTTTCTCAATCTCCTTATTCCCGAAATAATTGGTTTTGGACCCGGTGGCAATCACCAGGTAATCGTAGTATAAATCGCCTATATCGGCAATAACCTTTTTATGTTCCGTATCGATCTCTTTTACCTGCGCCAGCCTGAAATAGAAATTCTCATATTCCTGAACCACTTTCCGGATAGGATAGGCTATCGAACCGGCTTCAAGACCACCGGTAGCGACCTGGTACAGCAACGGTTGAAAAGTATGATAGTTGTGTTTGTCCAAAAGGACAACCTGAACATTTTTGTTTCTGAGTTTTTTTGCCAATGCAATTCCTGCAAATCCACCTCCTATAATAACGATTCTGGGAAAACTTGAACGGGGAATATTCATTTTCTTTTTTTCATATTTAACACGTAAAGTTACAAACTTTAATTATCACTCCTGCGGTTTTTATTCGCTTTAAGCACTTTCCTTTTCTCCTCAAAAACATCCCGAAATGTTCCTGCAACAGCATTTATTTCCTGCCGATAACGAAACTCTTTTTCACAACCGGACGGAACGTTACAACGGTTTTATGAAAATCAAATGATCATAAGCACATCAAAACCATAACAGTAATACCGGTATTTTTTTCACAGCACAGCATTCCTGAAAAATTTGATTCGTATCTTTAAAAATAAAAAAGAGGCAGACCTGTAACAATTCGTTTAAAAACCACACTAATTCCAATATGAATTCGAGTTTAGAGCAATCTTTTGTTTCCCAATTGGAAGAACATCAGAATATTATACACAAGATTTGTCGGCTGTATACTTCTGATGAGGATTCGCACAAAGATTTGTTTCAGGAAATCACGATTCAGTTATGGAAAGCTTTCCCGCAATTTCGCGGAGAAGCAAAATTTACTACATGGGCCTACCGGGTCGCTTTGAATACAGCGATTACATTATACCGCAAAAAGACAAAAACGGTTAATACTATCGAATTTGACAATAAAATACACCGATTTAATCACGAGGATTACAATTTTGAGGAAGAAGAGCAGATTAAATTATTGTATAAAGCGGTACATCAATTAAATGATATTGAAAAAGCCTTAGTCTTTATGTATCTGGAAGACAAGGATTATACGGAGATTGCCGAAACCCTGGGAATCAGCGAAGTAAATGCCCGGGTAAAGATGAACCGTATTAAAGGAAAATTAAAAAAAATTGTAAATCCATAAGGAGAGGATGACTATATGGAAGAGTTAGATTTATTAAAAAAAGACTGGAAAAAGAATGAAAATGCTTTTCCGAAAATTACGGAGAAGGAGATCTATGCCATGCTGCATAAGAAGTCTTCTTCCATCGTGAAATGGATTTTTATTATCAGCATATTGGAGATATTGTTCTGGAGTGTAATCAGTTTCTTTACCGCAGACGAAAATTATCTGAAGACTTTAGAGTCGTATCATATCGCTACGTTAATCAGCATTTTTACCGTTATCAATAATGTGGTGATTCTTTCGTTTATCTTTTTATTCTATATAAATTTTAAACGCATCAATACAACAGACAATGTAAAATCGTTAATGAAAAGCATTCTGAAAACCCGCAAAACCGTACAGTATTATATCTGGTACAACCTGGCGATGATCGGCACTATCTTTATCACGATAATGATTGCGTCTTTTATGTATGATGAGAAGTTTACCCGGATATATAAGGTTTCCGGAAGCGATCAGAGTTTTATGTTCTGGGTTTTAATCATCGGATCTACCATTATATTCTTTGCCATTCTCTTTGGATTATTCTGGTTGTTCTACCGCTTACTTTACGGATTTTTACTCCGAAGACTGTATAAAAATTATGAAGAACTAAAAAAAATAGACCTATAAAAAAAGTGGCTTACCATCGTAAGCCGCTTTTTATATCTTAATAATCCCACTGTCTTTGTTTATTCAGTTCTTCCTGGGCTTCAATTTCTTCCACCGGAATAACTTTTAAAAAGGAAGGATGCTGTTCAATAGCATATTCCACTTTTGCGACAATTTCGTCTATAGTATCGTTTTCATAATCAATATCCAACGGTTCCTTGATGATAAACGATTGCAGAATGCCTTTCTTTTTTAACCGCAGTCCTTTTTTATCAAAAGAACGTCTGAAACCGTCAATAACGATAGGTACCACTACCGGTTTATGCTGTTTGATAATGTGTGCTGTTCCTTTTCTAACCGGTTTAAACGACTTTGTTGTTCCCTGCGGAAAGGTAATTACCCATCCATCGGCCAAAGCGATCTTAATATTTTCGGTATCGTTCGGGTTGACATCTTTTTTTTCCGATTCGGCTACATCTTTACCTTTAGAACGCCAGGTTCTTTCTACAGTAATTGCTCCCACATAGGATAAAATCCTTGGCAGTAATCCGGCCTGCATGGTCTCTTTTGCCGCTACATAATAAATATTTAGTTTGGGTTCCCACAGGTATCCGATATTTTTAATACTGTCTTCCCTGCCTTTTAAACTGGCATTGAAAACATGAAACATCGCTACCACATCCGCAAAATACGTCTGATGATTGGAGATAAAAAGTACATTCTTATCCGGTAATGCCCTGATAATTTCCGATCCGTCAATCTGAAGTTCATTAAACCCGCGATAACGCCTATGGGTTAAAGCCCCAAAAACACGAATCAGCCATTTTTTAATAAAAAGTATATGACCGAAAGGATTTCTTTTAAACAATCCCATTTTTTTACTGTTTAGTTTTCAAAAAAGAGCTGCAAATTTACAGAAAACAAATCGATTAGATTACATTCTTAACAGTTTCTTTGAGCTCACTCATCATCATTGCTGTGGCACCCCAGACGATATGATCTTCGATTTGAAAAGCGGGTACTTTTATGTTTTGGGCATAGGAAGTGGTCATCATTACCTCGATGATAATGTTATCATCAAGGAACATGGCCAAAGGCAGTTCGATAATCTGGGCGACTTCTTCCAGCTGTGGCACAAAAGACAATTCTTCCTGTGAAATCCCCATAAACGGCGATACCAGAAAATTACTGGGTGGGATATAAATTTCGCTAAAAGGCTTTATTACTTTGATTTTCTGCGGCGCAATACCGACTTCTTCGTGGGTTTCCCGTAGTGCCGTCTGGATTAAATTTTTATCCTCCGGTTCCACTTTTCCGCCCGGAAATGCTATTTGTGAAGAATGAACTCCGGGATAAGTGTTTCTAACGATCAAAACCAGGTGTGTTTTGTTGTTTTTAGGATAAAACAACATCATCACGGCGGCCCTTCTCGGATTTTTATCAACGTAATTTGCCTCTTTCAGAGTAGAAATACGTTCCAGGGGTGCCATTTTTATATGTGCATCCGACGCCAGAAGTTTTTCTTTTTCTATTTTTGGAATATATTTTAAAAAATCTTGAAAGTCCATCTTTTTTTTGAGTTTTCTTTAAAAACACAATCATAAAGTTACCTCAAAAAAATATCTTGGCAAACTTTTATTAATACAAATATTCAAATAAAAAAATGTTCAGTAAGGAAGAAGCACAGAAAATTAAGAAGGAATTTTGGACGGAATTCGCGAGTGTTTATCCTCGAAAATGGTTGTTGTATGACACTAAAATCAAAGACTTTTCTTTTAAATTTTATGTGGACAACAAAAAGATTCAGGTACTATTAGACATAGAACCCAAAGATGAAGAGAAAAGAAAAATTTATTTTGAAAAGATAGAATCCCTGAAAACCATTTTATTAGAAGACTTTCTGCCGGAAGCCATATTGGAACGCAATTTCCATCTGGATACCGGAAAAGTAATCAGTAAAATATGGGTGGAAAAAACGGGAATCAGCCTGTTTAACAAAACAACATGGCCGGAAATCTTTGACTTCTTTTATGAGAATATGGACGCCTTTGAGCGCTTTTTCTATGAATATGAAGACTATATCAAAGATTTGGAAACCAATACCTAACAGAAAGAGCTATTCGGAAGAATGGCTCTTGTCTTTATTTTTTTCCACTATCCATTTCGACATATAATGCGTACTCTGCAAAGAATGATGCTGTAACATGGCACCGATAAAGTTTCCAAGACGGTGTTCGTTTACATGCTGCAACAAATCCGTTATCCTGTTTTTTAAGCTCTCCCAGTACAAAACATCCCGGTATCTTTCCTGCAACAGTAGCAGTCCGTTATTTTGCTTTTCCTGCCATAACTGCTCATTGGCATACAAGGCAGCTGCCTGTGCAATAAAACGGCTGTTATCGTCTTCTATAAAACCGTTCCACTCTAAATCTCCGGACATCGATTCGGCTCCTGTAGTTGTTGTAACAGATGGTGTTCCGCACACCATAGCATCCAGCAATTTCCCTTTGATTCCGGCGCCAAAGCGGATCGGTGCCAGTAAAACCCTTGCCTTTTCAATTACTTCAAAAGAATTCTCTGCTCTGCCTTTTACAAAAAAACGTTCTTTGGGATTATTAAAATCCAGTACTTTCTGTGACGGATAAGCTCCGTAAATATATAATGCGGCTTCCGGTAGTTGTTTTCGCAGTTCGGGCCAGATTTCTTTCTTTAAAACCTGTACGCAGTTCCAGTTTGGTTCGTGCAGAAAGTTGCCGATAAAAACAAAGTCTTTCCGGGACGCAAAAGACTCCCGCTTTGGAAAGGCTGTAAGTTCCGTTTGAGTGACTAATAAGGGTAAATAGAACAATAATGCCTGATCGACTTTAAAAGTCCCTGTTAGCAATTCCATCTCATATTCCGAGATCATAAAGGTCAGATCGCAGCGAAAAATACTGGCGACTTCCCGTTTTGCAAGATCCGACTGCAATAATCCGGCGTCAACGGTAGTCTGATGCTTATAGGCAATTCTTCTGGCTTCCCGCAAACAGTGTAAATCTTCCGTATCCAGCAATCGCAAGGCATCGGGGCAATATTTCGCCACACGCCACCCAAACTGTTCTTCCATCATAAAACGGTCAAACAAAACAATGGCAGGGTTCAATTCCCGGATATAATCATCAAAACTGGAACAATTTAACGTTATAGCCGTCTGCTTAACTCCTATTGCTTTTAAATCAACAGCAAAAGGGCTATAGGCTGCCGGGCTGGCAAATTCAACGGTATACTTTTCGGCTTTAAAAAATTCAATCAGCTGCAACATTCTGCTGCCGGCTGCAGAAGAATTCGGTTCCGGCCATACATAGCCTATAATCAGCACTAAAGATTTTTCCATTTGCATTCAATAAGATGCAAATATAAGCAACTTGAAAGGAAACATCATTTTAGACTCTCGCAGTAAAATTGTATTTTTACATCTAAAATTCAGTACAATGTTAGGTTTAAAATTAAAAACAGACCCACGATGGGTAAATATAGTGGAATCCAATATTCAGGAGATCCTGACCGACCATGCCTGGTGTGAGCAGAAAGCTGCCTCCAATGCGATTTCTATCATTACCAACAATTCTGAAAAAGAAGAATTGGTAACCGAAATGCTTAAAATTGCAAAGGAAGAAATCGAACATTTCGAATTGGTACACGAACTGATTAAGGAAAAAGGCCTGACTTTAGGAAGAGAGCGCAAAGACGATTATGTAAATGAATTATACAAGTTCTTAAAGAAAGACGGCAGCCGTAACGATTCATTAATTGACCGTTTATTGTTCTCCGCTATGATTGAAGCGAGAAGCTGCGAACGTTTTAAAGTGCTGTCGCAGAACATTAAAGACCAGAAATTAGCAACATTTTACAGGGATCTGATGATTAGTGAAGCCGGACATTACACTACATTTTTAGGTTTTGCCAGAAAGTATACGGAAAAAGTGGATGTAGACAAAAGATGGCAGGAATGGATTGAATTTGAGACTTCTATCATCACCAAATACGGCAAACAGGAAACCATTCACGGGTAATTATAGGTATTAAAAATTGTAAAGCTCTTCAATAGAAGGGCTTTTTTTGTGGAGTATCAGTATCCTTTTTGCCCTATAATAGCGTAATATCTTTTATTAAAGGAGGATTTATAGGTTATATAACCGGTTCATCTCACCTCTCACCTCTCACTTCTCACCTCTTGCTTCTTTTCTCTTACTTCTTCAAAACAAAAAACCCTATCCGTTATGGATAGGGTTTTCAAAAGAAAGGCGGCGACATACTCTCCCACAGGATTGCAGTACCATCTGCGCAGGCGGGCTTAAC
>NZ_MKTM01000015.1:0-12027 GCF_001898245.1 Flavobacterium sp. 40-81 | reverse complement strand
CCGCCATACGATTTTTCCCAGATGAGGTCCTGGGACTGAACCGTACAGGCACAAAGAAGCAGGGGCAGCAGCGCATACAGCCTGCTACCGGTTAAGTAATTTTTTGTCATAAAATACTCTATTAGTGTTAGTTACTAATTATACCACAAAGTAAAGGGTTTATTTTTATTAACGGCAATGGTTTTTTATAAAAAAACAGAATAGTGTTTGTTTTTATGATTAATATATTAAATCTTGATTTTAATTATTTATAGTTGAGTGTTTTTTAAGATTTACTTTTGAAAGTTGAGAGTAATCTGGTTTTTATTATTGTTTATTTAATAAGTAAATCGCTATAATTAAGGTGTTTAGCTTTTTTATTGTTTTTTTCGCGCTGCTTTTGTCGCAAAAAAATGGCATAACGCCCTTTTACTTTTAAAAGTTCACGATAAAGAAGGTTTGTTTCTATAAGCGTAAGCAAACCTGTTAAAAAGGGTTTTTTATAGTATCTTTGATATACCATAGCCGTTTAATAACGATTAACCGTAGTAGTATAGCCATGAAAACGATAAAAATCTCCTTTTTTATTTTAAGTCTGTCGGTTCTTTTTTGTTGTAATGACCGGAAAGAATTACCCGTTTTGTTCCCATTGCCTAAAAAATTAAAAGAAGTTTCAGGAATCACCACATCCCATTCCGGGAAACACCTGTGGGTTATAGAGGACAGCGGCAATAAAAATGAATTGTACCGACTGGATCCGGAAGGGAAGGTCGATCATACGCTGGTTGTGCAGAATGTTAAAAATACCGACTGGGAAGATTTAACGACCGACGCGGACGGAAATATGTATATTGGTGATTTTGGAAACAACGATAATATCCGCCAGGATCTGGCAATTTTTAAGGTCAATGCCGGCGATTTAGCGAATACTGCTGTCAATGCCTCTGAGCAGGTCTTTTTTTTCTATCCGGAACAAAAAGAATTCCCGCCTAAAAAAACGGAACGGTTTTATGACGTGGAAGGCTTCTTTATTTTTAAGGATAACTTTTACCTGTTTACCAAAAACAGGAGCAAAGGATTTGACGGGACAACCTTTTTATACCGCGTACCGAACAAACCAGGGAAACATGCCGCAAAACGCTTAGGAACTTTTAAGACCTGTGATATTTTTAACCATTGTGCGATAACCAGTGCGGCAATCAGCCCGGATGGTAAAAAAGTAACCTTGCTGAGTCATACAAAAGTATGGCTGTTTGAAAATTTTAAAGGTGATGCCTTTTTTAATGGAACAATGACCCGTTTGGAGTTGAATCATATGTCACAAAAAGAAGCCATCACCTTTAAGGATGATCATACGCTTTTAATAGCGGACGAAAGAGTAAAGAAAAACGGAGGGAATGTTTATGAGGTTTCGTTAGCGTCCTTAAAAACCAAACCCTAAACCAAACGCAATCCGGCCGTCTTCATTACTTCTGAAATAGGTTACCCGGGCGGTTATCACGTTTAATCCGTTAATCCAGATACCGCCACCGTAGGAATTGTGCCATTTGTCCGAATTTTGTCCGTCCAGCCAGACACGGCCGTAGTCAAAACCGCCAATGATACCATAGGTCATCGGGATAATGCTTTTTCGGATTTTACCCACGCTCAGGCGCAAATCGGAACTTTGGTAAAAAGCCTGTTTCCCTAAGAAACGTTCGTTCCGGAATCCTCTGATGTCATGGTCGCCGCCAATGGTCGCTCCCTGGTAAAACTCATAATTGTCATTCAGCAGGAACTTTCCTTTCAGGATAGTTGCCAGCACCAGCTTGCCTTTGGTATCGATTTTATGGTTAAAATTGATCTTGCTTTCAATAGAAGGGAAGTTCCGGTTCGTTTCGGAAAGGTTCATCTTCCAGCTTCCCAAAACAGAGAATCCCATTCCCATTGTCGGGTTCGAAGGATTGTCGTAATTCTCAAAACTATAACTAACGTTCAGGCCGCCAAATTGCAGGTTTTCGAATACTTTCGGATTAATAACACCCGGAATATTGATATAACGGTTTTGAGTATCTTCCACCTCAATGTTTTCAAAAGTCGCTTCAATCTTAATATCGCTGCCGTTTCTGCCTATTTTTCGCAATGCCGGTGCCGCTTTATAGGACTGGATACGCACACGGTTGTAATCCATTCCCAATGCCTCATCGTTATTAACCGTTTCGTTACCGTAACCAAAATGATTGATCGCAAAATTCGGGCTCGTAAAACGGGCTTCCAGTTCAAACTGCCAGTCCCGGATAACTTTGGTCACCACCGCATTATATGTTAGCTCAAAACCGTGTGTGGCAAAGTAATAATTTGCTTTAAAACCGTGCATACTCGAAAACGGAGCCCTGTTGAATCCGTTAACGGTATAGGAACCCACCATGCCTAATTTAAGCCCGTCATCCGGGTTGTAGCCAATTGTAGGCAGGCTGTTGAAAGCGCTGTATTTCGGCTTTTTATAATCGTAGGTATTGATCTCGTAATCATCCGTTAGAAACTTTCGGGTCTTTTTGTCTACCGTATAAGTGTTCTCTTTTGATTTGAAATCGTAAACAATAACCTTTTTCCCGTTTTCAATCTGGTAGGTATCGTGATTCTGACCGCCCAACAAACGAAGCTTAATCGCTGATTTACCGTTGCCTTTCACCTCGAAAATATCGTCGTCGTCCAGACCGTAAACCCATATCTCTTTGGTTTCGTCCGGAGTGTAGGTTTTGGTGTTTGTCACTTCTTCACCGTCTTTCTTCATGCGCGACGTGATGATGGTTATCTCACCGTCTTTGCTCCTGTCAATAAGGAACTTGTCTTTTTTATCGGTACCCACTACCAGAACGGTTTTGTGCAGTACTTTGTAATATTCGGAGGCATATTTTTCCAGATGTGTCCGTCTTACTTTTAATTTTTGCTTGATCTCGTCAATCGCGGCATCCTGAACTTCCTGCGGCAAATTGGAAAAAGCGGTATCGATATCCTGATCCGTTAAATGCGCACTGATGTAACGCGCCTGTTCGATCCAGTCCTTTTCGGTGGCATTAACCACAAAAGCAAGATCCATCGGGTAAGGTTCCATATTGAACCATTTGACGCTTCTGATGTCTTCGCTGTAACCCTGCATGTGGCGTAAAGCCGGAATGCGCATTAAAGGCGATAGCACCGCGCCGTCATATTTGCCGAATGCCTGGTCGCGGTCACGCGGGATCGGGCGGTAAACAACCGAATTACCTTCCTTGTTCTCGGCCCATCGCCACTGGTCGCTGTGGCGGTCCCAGTCGCCGATAAGCATATCAAACAAACGGGCTTTTATATATTCCTTTTCGTTGATTTTATATTTCTCGTCTTTTTTCAGATTCTTTAAAACATCATCGGTACTCACAATAGCATCCGATTTTCCGAAGCTTTCCAGGTCCGTATGTCCGTCGCTCGGACGTTCTTCCACCATATAGAGCTCATCTCCAAAATTGTCGTTGAAACGGCCCAGGCTTTGTTGTTTCGGTATATAAAACAGCTTCGGATTGGTATAGCTGACGCCGACAGGTCTGGCAAGATTGCCCACCATAAACGGAATATAAGGATGTGAAGAGGTATAGAAATCCAGTAAAAACGTTTCGGCAAAAGTATCTTCAAAATCATTCTGAACAAACTGGTCCTTAAAAGCGACTGCCTGTAAAAAACGGGAAGCACTCTTTTTTAAGGCTCGCATTACAAATTCTTTTCCGTCCTTATCTTTTAAACGCAATGATTTCGACTGGTGTCCGCCGCCGGCTCTCACCGGGGTTAATCCGCCATATAAAGTATCCAGGGTAGCATTTCGGGCGGTGATCGGAAGGCTGTAGTATTCACGGTAGTGTTTTCCCCATAAAAAGCTGTAAAACCCGCTTTTTGACGTCATTTTTTCAGAATAGATGGCTGCTTTTGTAAACGGAGGAAAGGTTGCCGGATAGGCAGCTGTTTTCGCTTCCGGTTTTGGGGTAATGATATTTTGCTGGTATAAAACCGTATTCTGTTTGTCGAAGAAAGTCAGCACCGCACTTCCGTTTTTATGAAAATCCAGTTTGGCAAAACCGTTGCCGCCATAAGAGAAATCATTCGGGAAAATGGCACGTGCCGCTTCATTTTTAGAACCGGCACCACTGATGATCTGTTTGATATTGTCATTTTCAATATACTGCAGGTTGTGGTCGTGTCCGGAAACGACCAGTACATTGTCCTGTCCCTGAATTAACGCTTTGATCCGTTTGGTTAAGGCGGTATATTGCTTGTTTTGAATGTCCTGCGGACTGATTCCGGAAGTTTTCCGGATCAGGTTAATCAGCGAACCAACAAAAGGAAGCGGGATGTCTTTTTCAAGCGGATAGAGTTCTTTTCGCAAGGAAAACTGACCGCCATGGGAACCGTTGCTCATTAACGGATGGTGGATGGCCAGTACTACCGTTTTATCCTGGTGCTTGTTTAAAAGGCTTTCCAGTTCTTCAAAAAAATCCTCACGGGTTTTAATGTTGCAGTTGTCGTTAATGGTCGGGTGCTCGTCCCAGTTTTCCAGGTACCATTCGCTGTCAACCGCAATTACCGTAACCAGGTCGTTGATTTTCAGGTTGTCAATCGGGCAGCCTTTTCGGGGAAGAAAGCCTTTTTTGTCGTTAAGGTAATCGGCAACATATTTTTCCTGTCTTTCCAGTCCTTTTACACCGCTGTACCAATCGTGGTTTCCGGGAATAAAAACCGTTTTTCCGGCAAAGCTTCCGGAAAGTTTCAGCTGGTTGTCCAGTTTTAGTTTTGCCAGTTCCTGCGCCGCCGCATCCTGTGAATCGGGGAATCCGTACGGATAGATATTGTCGCCTAAAAAGAGTAGGGTAGTATTTTTATCGGCTTTTTGCAGCTGCCCGTTTAAAGAAAGGAGTGTTTGTTTTCCGCTTTCTTCATCGGCATTTCCGGCATCGCCCACCAGAAAAAGGGTATGGGCAATGTCCCCGGTTTCCGTTGTTTCGGGACGAACCGGATGGGCAATGTTTTTACCGGTTTGAATTGTGTGAGTAGCACATGACTGAAATAATAATAGGGGCAGGATATACTTAACTAACGTATTATTTCGTTTCTTATAAATGCTTAACCAAAACAATTTCATAATTTAGAGGTGTAAAAATTAGCTTATGAATATTACAGAACAGGCGGAAAACTTTGTTTTCGCCCTACTCAAAGATAAACTTTCTATTTCATATACTTACCATAATTTTAATCATACATTACGGGTGGTAGCTGCTGTAAAGCAATTAATTGATAATGAAAAAGTTGACGCCGGTACAGCGGAGCAAATAATCATAGCCGCATGGTTTCACGATACAGGCTATGTGAAGGGATGTAATGAACATGAAGAATGCGGAACCGGCATTGCCGGGAAATTTCTGAAAGAACACGGTAAGGACGATGCTTATATTGAAGCGGTAAAAGCGATTATCCGGGTTACCAAAATAGATAATGAACCGGAAAATCTGGTACAGAAAATCATTAAAGATGCCGATTATTATCATTTTGCGGCCGACAATTATCTGGAATTGAGCGATTTGCTTCGGGAAGAATGGAAACTGACCGAAAACAGGGTTTTTACCGATCTGGAATGGGCGATGGGCAACCGGAAAATGATGGTGCAGAGCCATCGTTATTATACGGATTATGCAAAAGAACACTGGCAGCCTAAAAAGGAAAGCAACATTATTGCCTGTCAGCGGATCATCCAGAAACTGACCGAAGAAAAAGCGGATTCCAAATCCAGTATCAAGAAAAAAAAGCTGGAAAAACTGGAACGGCCGGAACGCGGCATCGATACAATGTTTCGCGTAACACTGAACAATCACACCCGCCTTAGCGATATTGCCGACAGTAAAGCGAATATACTGCTATCGGTAAATGCAATCATTATCTCGGTTGCTCTTTCCACTCTGGTGCCCAAACTGGACAGTCCGAGCAATGCGCATTTGATCATACCAACGTTTACGATGATCGTGTTCAGCGTACTGTCGATCATTTTTGCCATTTTGTCCACACGTCCCAAAGTGACCAGCGGGACTTTTACCCGTAAGGATATTGAAGATAAAAAAGTGAACTTACTGTTTTTCGGGAATTTTTATAAAATGCCGATTGACGAATATATCTGGGCCATGAATGTCATGATGAAAGACCGGGATTATTTGTACAATTCGATGATAAAAGACTTGTATTACCTGGGATTGGTACTGGATAGAAAATACAAATTACTGCGTATTACCTATACCATTTTCATGATCGGAATTATTTTCTCGGTAATCGTGTTTGTTCTTGCTTTCCGTTCGCTGGGCGTCTGAATTATTTAAGTTCGTCCAGTAATTCCTGGTAGCTATACGTTTTTGGAGTGCCTTTTAACGGCTTGTTGTTTACTTTAACACGCAGTGCCTTTAAACCGGATACTCCCTGCAGGCTTTCCACATCGAAACTTTCTACGGTTTCTTCCAGAATACCTTTAAACTGAAGGAACTGAATGTATTTTTTATATTCGGTTTCTTCATAAAGATGGGAATATACAATTGTTATTTTGCCCTGTTCCGTAATGCGTTCCGTTTTTCCTTTAATATTCGCTTTGTCGATCCGTTTTTTAACCACTTCATAGCGGGCATTGTAAGTGCCGTCTATATCAAAACGCTTTTCGTCCATACGGAAACGAATGGAAATAGGGGAGCTGAAAACTAAAATTAACGAAGTTACTTCCAGCTGAAACGGCAGTGACAGCTTGAGGTGATCGTGTTCCATTTCCATTTCGCATAAGGCCTGTAATTGCCATAGGCGCAGGTTTTGGAGAAACATCAGGTCAAAGTTTAACTGCGGCGCAATACTGGCACCAATATACAGGTTGTGTTCTACACCATCTGTTTTAAAACGTTCGTAATAGTGCGGGAAAATAGCCTGCGCTTCAATTTGTTTGGCATCCAGTATGGAAGCCATTTTTTTATTGGTCAGCGACAGGGCCAGGTCGAATTTTTTACGGGCTTCATAAAACGTTCCGGTTTTCGGATCCAGTTTTTCAAAATAGCTGTCGATACTCTGAGTTTCGGTATTGTTGGCTCTGGCATTTTTCAGGATCGGATGGATTTCGTTCTGGATATAGCTCTGGATCTGCTGTTCCGTATCGGCTTTTAGCGAAATTGCCAATTCCTGCAATAAGGTTTCCATTTCAAATTTCCGTTGTTCCAGTATCATTAAATTGATATTGGACTTCATCATTTCAAAAATGTTTAAAATCGTTTCGAGCTGATTTCTCAGATCTTCCTGTACGGTTTTGTTACGGGCATCGGAAGAGCCTTTAATATCGATCTGGCCGTAAAGCGGATAGACATTTTTAAAAACGATTTCCTTAAAGATATATTCTTTTTGCTGACTGTTGTCGATCAGGTAATTTTCGGCTTCTTTTTTGAATTTCCAGTATACGCTCGGGTGGATGGCGGTATATTCTTTTTGAATAACTGCCTCAATATGGTTTTGCCATTCCGAATTATAGCGGTCCAGGGTGTCAATAATATACGGCATGATCAGTTCCAGCTTGTTTGCATTTAAACTGTTCAGCTTGCCCGGCATTGAAGACGCCAGTTCGATAATTCCTAAAATCCGGTCATCTTTTACCACCGGCGCCAGGATACAGCTTTGGATATTTTGTGCCAGTAAATGATTGCCTAGTGTTTTGTCTTTGGCCGCGGCTACAAACTTGGAAACGTTGGATATCGTGAAGTATTTCTTTTCACTGATTAAGGTTTCAAACGAGCATTCGCAAAGCGCGTTCTGGCAATCATAATCCAGTTTGTCGGAAAGGATCAGGCTGTTGAGCTTCTTGGTGGGAACCTGCTCAAATTTTTGTTCCTCACTGTTAAACGGGGTAAAACCGATTCTTAAATCGGCGATTTTATAGATCGAGCGAAAGATGGTTTCAATGCTGTTATCGTGATTCAGGTTGCTTTTGTCCGGTCGTAACAGATTGCTTTTTAAGTTGGAAACCGAATTTTCAATAGTGGCATCAAACAGGATGACTATCCCGAAGCCTTTTAATATCCAACTTTCCTGTGGGAATTTTTCTTTCCAGAGTTCAAAATTGTCAAAATTGTCAATAAGCTGGTCAATGTCTTCTTCCGATAGTTTTACCGATTTTTCAGTAGGAATGATTTCCATAAAATCGGCATTATACATAATGCGGTAATGTCTGATAATTCCGTTTTTATCCGGAATGTCATAAAAAAGCGGGCGGCTAAAGTCGAAATCCCGGCCATAAAAGGAGTTCAGGATCAAACAGCAGTTCATGACATAAAACTGATGCTGATCAAAATCACGAATGGTCATGTCAAAGTCTTTACCGGCTTCGCTGAGTATTTTTTTAAAACGTTCGGTATAATTGAAAGTGATATTCTGGAAAGGAATGGTCACCGCTTTAATTTCATTGTTGGTTAAAGCAGTGGGGAACAAATCGGCCAGTAAATTGTGAATCAGCTTCTCCTGTTTTTCAATCTGCCGGTAGGTTGTGATGCCTTCCCGTAATTCCGGAAGCTTATCGGCTTCTTTTAATAGGGCCTTTGCATAATTTGAACGGTAATCAGCCTCATCCGACTGTGCAATATTTTCCAGTGTTTCCAGTACTTTGTGAAAGGAAACCTTGATTTTAAAGGGGCTGTCGGGGAATTGGTTCAAATTCATTTTCATTTCATTTGTGACTGTAAAAATACTAATAAATATGGAATTAATCCGGTTTCCTGCTTTTGAATTTGCAAGGTGTAATCAGGTAAAAATACCGGTATTTTCTTAAGGATAAATACGTACTATTGCCTTTCTTTTCTACATCTTCGTTGCCTTGTTTTCTGCCTCTTTTGCGGAAAACAGGGTCGGCAACCTGTGCGAATGCGTATTTATACGTAATAAATTACGTATTTAATGGTATTTTCAGTGATAGCTACTCTCCCTAATTTCGCTTCAAATTTTAATATTATAAACATGGAATTTAGTAAAAATTCAGGCGAAGAGATTAGTTTAGGTTTAGGAGTAACGTATGTAAAGGCTTTCCGTGCAAATAACCCGAAAGGAGTAAAAGCTTTTGCTGTAGGCGCTACTCACTTGCAGGCTATACTTGATCAGGAAGGGTGTGAAGGGATTCGGATCTATAACGGATTTAATGAAGAAGAAAACAGTCCGAATATAGTAGTGGTAGGTGTCGATTGTGAAGGAAGAGACATGGTACAGGGAAAACTACTGGACAGAGGAATCAAATGCCCGGATATGTGCGATATCATGAGTCCGCTTTTCCAGGATTAATGAGCATTATTTGCTAAAAATGAAATTTAAACCTGTTGGTGAAATCAACAGGTTTAAGTTTTTATATATTTGCGTAATTTTCAGACCCCCAATACAGTACAATTTGAGACCAGTATATTTAATAGCGCTGATATCACTCTTTATAGGATTTATTCCTATTGTTTTGTTTTTGATACGGAAACAGAAAAAGAGGCTGTCGATACAAACCTTATACCTGGAGCCTTATGTTTGGCTCATTCTGATATCCAGTGTATACGAACTCATTTGTACACTCATCTTTAAACTCAACTCCGATGTCTGGTTCCGGACGTACCTGTTGCTTGAGTTTATGGCGTTGTTTTATTTCTTCTTCAACGTTTTTAAAAACCGTTACCGCTTTTTATTTTACTTTTTCGGTGCCGTTTTCCTGCTAACCTTTATAGGATTGCTCTATGTTTGGAACGATTGGAATAATTTAAAGACAGATTCCTATTTATCGCTCATTGAAGCCATTTTTGTCTATACTTTTGTTATTCTGTGGTTTAAAGATGTCTTCTTAAACCTGACCGAACAGTACTTGTGGAATTTTCCACTTTTTTACTTTATATCTGGCTTTATATTCTATTTTTCCGGTACCTTATTTCTATTTTTGATGGGTGATTTAATCTATGAAAGTCCTGAAGTAATTTTCGAGGATTTTTGGGTGTTTAATATCATTTTGAACATTATCAAAAATATATTTTTAATGATAGGGATATGGAAGGAGCAGAAGAAATAAGAATCGTTTTCTGGTTGGGAACATTGGGAATGCTGTTTCTGGCTTTTGGATTGTTATCTCTGGTATTGTATTACCAGAATCATTTCTCCAAGATGAAGCGGAAAGAGACAGAGCTTTTGCTTAAAACCTCACTGGAAACCGAAAAGAACGAAAGAAGGCGAATTGCGGCCGACCTGCACGACAGTGTTTCCGGCGATCTGAATTCTATTCGTAATTATCTGACCATATTAAAAAAGAAAGATACCAGTGCCGAGAATCATGAGATTTTTGATGAAATCAGGATGGGTGTGGAGATGGCTTTGGAAAATACCCGTAAGGTGTCGTATAATCTGATGCCGCCGTTATTGGAAACATTTGGTCTGGTTACGGCTTTAAAAGATTATCTGGACGGACTGTCCAGGAAAACGGAAATTGCTTTCAGGGTAGAAAGCGAAACGGAAGAAGTTACCTTGTCTGCCGCTGTGGCGTATGAGTTATTCCGTATCGTTCAGGAGCTTACCACGAACATGATTAAATACGGAGCAGTATCGGAAGCGACAGTAATACTTGGTTTTACCGATACAAATTTTAAAATTATGATCGTGGATAACGGGATTCCGTTTAACTTTGCCGGGCTTTTGGTAACTTCAAAAGGAACCGGAGTAAAAAATATCAACTCAAGGCTCAAAATTATAGGAGCGGAGTTTGTACAGGATACTGTCGAAAAAGGAAATAGTTTCACCATTTTATTAAAGAAAGAAAAGTGCTTAGAGTAGGAATAGTTGACGATCACAAACTTTTTAGAAAGAGTCTTGCTCTTTTAATCGGTTCGTTTAAAAACACCAAGGTTGTTCTGGAAGCCCAAAACGGGAATGATTTGCTGGAACAGCTGCAAAACAATCCTATTGATTTGCTGTTACTGGATATTCAGATGCCGGAAATGGACGGCTTTGAAACGTGTGAGTATGTACGGACACATTATCCGGATATGAAAGTACTGATCGTTTCCCAGCTAACGACTAAAGAGAGTATCCATAAAGTAATGGAACTGGGCGCGCACGGTTTCTTTACCAAAAATTCCGATCCGGAGCAATTGGAGAATGCCATTAAAAGCATTCATGAAAAGGAATTTTATTTCGGGCAGGAACTGGGCGTGGTTTTAAGAGAAGCGATCCTTTGGGAGAAGAATAACAAACTAAAGGTGGCAGCATCGTCGATCTCTATTTCCGACAGGGAAATGGATGTTATCCGCATGGCCTGCAAAGAGCTGAGCAGCATTGAAATTGCCGACCAGCTGCACATCAATGTCCGGACCGTGGAAACGCACCGTAAGCGTATCATGGAAAAAACAAATTCAAAAAACTTCATTGGCGTTATTTTATTCGCCTTACGCCATCAGTTACTTTCCATAGAAGAGCTGAATCAGCCGTAGTTTTTTACGGCAAATACCTTCGCATCCGGCTGTATTCCTCGAAAAGAAGTGTTTTTCGGGATGAAAAAGCAGTATTTCTACGTATTGTTTGTTGCACTTAAATTTATGAATTTTGCCCTAATAGAGTTTTTCATTTAGTAAGTTTAAAAAGACCATATTAAACCTTATTGATTTATTAACTGTGTGTTCCTAAACTTTTTAAGTTGATAGCAAAATATGGTCTTCTTTACACATCGAAAAGGTGTATTTTAGTTAGTGAAGTTCTTTTAATTTTGGGTTAAAATGCTGGGCGGAGAACTGTTCAGCATTTTATTTTTTTATGATTTCCGAAAAATATTGTTTAATATACAATAAGTTTTTATTTGCATATCTTTAGTTTTTTTGAACAAAAGCAGCTCCCTGAGGAGCTGCTTTTATTTTTTATAATGTCCCGTCCTGAAATAAGTTGACACAAAATCGACTTATTATGAAAGACACAACAACAACGCGAGTTAAGCGTACTCAAAAGGATTATAATATGGCTTTTAAATTAGCTGTAGTT
>NZ_MKTM01000014.1:0-2530 GCF_001898245.1 Flavobacterium sp. 40-81 | reverse complement strand
GGGAATGATCATGTCCGTCGGGGTGTCTATTGCAAATGCGGTGTTATTGATTTCAAATGCCGAAACCATTCGTAAATCTTCAAATGATGCACTTGGAGCAGCAATAGAAGCTGCCAAATTACGTATCCGTCCTATTGTCATGACCACGTTGGCCATGGTTGCCGGTATGTTACCGATGGCTATCGGATTTGGAGAGGGCGGTGATCAGGTATCTCCATTGGGACGTGCCGTAATCGGTGGGTTGATTTTCTCTACTTTCTCGGTATTGATCGTTCTCCCGCTTGTATTCGGTTGGGTTCAGAAAAAAGCATCCATTGTATCCAATTCGCTGCATCCAGAAGATGAGGAAAGTATTCACTTTGTAAACCTAAAAAAATAAAGAAATGAAATATATAACAATATTGGCAGCTTCATTTATAATGCTGCTGACCGCCTGCAATAATGAAACAAAAGAAGCAGCAAAGGAAGAACCTAAAAAAGGCGGCATGCCTGGTATGGGGATGGGAATGGGAATGATGATGAACCCTTGGGAAACTGTCGAAATATCTAAGTCCAACCCGAAGGTAATGCTGAAATTAGCTGGTGAGCTAAAGCCTGACCAACAGACAGCCCTGTTTGCAAAAGTTAACAGTTATGTAAAAAGTATCCGTGTAGATATCGGTGATAAAGTATCGGCAGGTCAGATTCTGGCAGTATTGGAAGCACCTGAAATCCAGTCGCAGGTAGCAAGTGCTAAGGCGAAATTGGAAGCTCAGGAAGCCATCTATTTCTCGACCAAAGCTACTTACGACAGGACAATGAAAGCCAACGAAACACAGGGAGCTATTGCAAAAGATGCGCTTGACCAGATCAAGGCCCGTAAACTTTCCGATGAGGCTCAGTTGAATGCCGCAAGGTCTGCCTATAATGAGATCAAGGATATCAATAATTACCTGGTGATCAAAGCTCCGTTCAGCGGAACAATCACGGATAGAAACGTGGATCTGGGTGCCTATGTGGGACCAATGAACAAAGAGCCTTTGTTGGTGGTGGAGAACAATCAGAAACTACGTCTAAATCTTTCCGTTCCGGAAGCCAATACGCCTTACCTTAAATTAGGTGACACGATCCGTTTCCACGTGAGATCACAGCCCCAGCAAAAGCATATTGCTCTGGTCAGCAGAAAATCGGGAAGCCTTGACTTGAAACTCCGTTCTGAAAAGATCGAAGCCGATTTTATCAATAAGAATAATATCCTGAAACCGTATATGGTTGCTGAGACGACCATTCCTTTACAAAATACGGAACCTACATTTTTTGTTCCCAAAACCGCAGTTGTTGAAAGCGGAATGGGCGTGTATGTGATACGTGTAGAGAATGGAAAGACCAAAAATGTTCCGGTGAGCAAGGGACGTGTAATGCCGGAACAGGTAGAAGTTTTTGGAGAACTTAATCAGGGAGACAAAATATTAAAAATGGGATCGGAAGAAATTCAGGAAGCTACTGAAGTTCCGAACAAACCAAATAATCCTAATAAAAAATAAACAAAATGAAAGTACAGTTCAAATTCTTAAGTATCGCGGCATTTGCCACGGTACTTCTCATCGGATGTAGCCAGAACAAAAGTAATGAAGGAACTTCAACTAATGAAGTTACTACAGCTACACCTGCAAGCAACGTAAAAAGTAACGAACCTAAAAAAGGCGACCATGTACCAAGCAACCTTGTCTGTATGGTAAATGATGCCTACATGGGCAAGCAACAATTGGAAGTTCCTTTTGATGGGAAAACCTATTATGGATGTTGTGAAATGTGCAAGAAGCGTATTCCACAGGATGAGAGTGTCCGCTATGCCCTAGACCCTCAAACGATGAAGAAAGTAGACAAAGCGACAGCTTATATCGTTCTGATTGCTGACGGCGGTGAGGTAGCCTATTTTGAAAATGAACAGAATTATACGGCATTTAAAAATGGAGTGAAATAACACAAGGTTATTGGTTGTATCGTCTGCTCAAGAATTGAGTAGACGATTTCTGTTATAATCACCAAATCATGTAATCCTTATGAAAAAGATTCTGAATATAGTTCAAGATGTGGAAGATGAGATAAATTCCATTATACTGGAAGCGAAGTACCCTGTGCATCAGGTAGAAGATACAATCAATACTATTTTACGTCACTTAGCCACCCTACGGAAATATGTTCAGGAAAATGGATTCAAATCTGAAGAAGATGAAATCCACTTTTTTAAAAACGTAAAACCCAAGGTTGTTTCAAGGCTTATATTTTTTAATTCTGTTTTTAAGACTGAGACAAAAAGGCCTAATGGAGGTAGAAAGGTAATCAGAAAATATCTGAATGCGGAACTTCATAAACTGCAACGTTTTTTTGAGAACAATCTCGAATTTTACAAGTATTACCGAACCAACAATACTTTTTTAGACCGTAAGTTATTCTTACGAGGTAATGCCGATGTAAAACTTAATCTTGATACATTTTTCTTCGAGGCAGACCCTACCTTTTCAACTTCACATGATTATAAGGTTGCCAA